>RDXH01000003.1 GCA_004292745.1 Oscillatoriales cyanobacterium
ATGCCCCATGCCCAATTCCCCATGCCCAATTACCAATTAATTAAATGAAAGATTTCCTAAAATATACCTTTGCAAGTTTGCTGGGAAGCCTCCTAGGATTGGCGTTGATCGGTAGCATAGGATTGGGAGGACTCGTAATTCTAATTGCTATGGCTGCGTCGTCGTCTAAAGATGCAGGCCCGCAAGTTAAAGATAAATCTGTATTAGTATTCGATCTTTCTCTCAATATTACTGACAGCAAACCTAGCCGCAGTACCGGGGCTGCCATTGAAGAAGTGCTTTCTGAGGATGGTTCGGATACTGTGACGCTGCGTACTGTTTTAGATGCGATCGAATCTGCGAAAAAAGATCCGAAAATCGTTGGTATTTATCTCGAAGGTAATTCTGATTCCGGTGGGAGTGGGTTTGCTAATCTCAAAGAAGTGCGATCGGCATTGCAGCGTTTTCGAGATGCCAAAAAACCAATTTTTGCTTATGAAATGGATTGGAATGAGCGAGAATATTACCTCGGTTCCGTTGCCAATACAATTGCTATGAATCCCTTTGGTTCTGTGGAAATCAACGGTTTTAGCAGTCAGACAATGTTTTTGGCCGGCGCTTTAGAAAAATATGGCGTTGGAGTACAAGTTACTCGCGTTGGTAAATACAAGTCAGCCGTAGAACCATTTTTGTTAAAGAAAATGAGCCCAGAAAATCGCCAGCAAACTCAAAAGTTGTTGGGAGATATTTGGGGTGAATATCTCACAACTGTGGGGCAAAACCGCAAATTGACTGTGCCGCAATTGCAGGCGATCGCAGATAATGGTGGCACGTTGATGGCTGAGGAAGCTCTCAACAGCAAGTTAGTTGATAAAGTTGCATACTTTGACGAAATTGTCACCGAACTTAAGAAACTAACCGGAACCGATGGAGAAGACAAATCTTTCAAACAAATTAGTCTGAAAAGTTACGCCAAAATTGCTGAAAATAAAAACTCGAATCGCGCTGATAATCACAAGCAAGTGGCTGTACTTTATGCCGAGGGAGAAATTGTAGACGGCGAAGGGGGCGTGAATCAAGTAGGAGGCGATCGCATCGCTCAAGAATTGCGTAAAATCCGAGAAGATAACGATGTAAAAGCTGTAGTTTTGCGCGTCAACAGTCCCGGAGGCAGTGTCACGGCATCTGAAGTCATCGGACGGGAAGTGGTACTCACTGCTAAGAAAAAACCCACCATCGTTTCCATGGGTAATTTAGCAGCTTCTGGTGGCTATTGGATTTCCATGGGTTCTAGCCAGATTTTTGCTGAATCCAATACGATTACTGGTTCGATAGGCGTTTTTGGAATGTTACCCAACGTCGAAAAATTAGCTACCAACAACGGCGTAACTTGGGATGTCGTCAAAACAGGTCGCTTTGCTGATACTAACACGATTTCTCGCCCGAAAAATCCTCAAGAATTGGCTAATATTCAGAGGGTTGTCGATCGCATTTACGATCGATTTATTACTAAAGTCGCCGATTCTCGCAAACTGCCCAAAGAAAAGGTACAGGAAATTGCTCAAGGCCGAGTTTGGTCTGGTGCGGCCGCTAAGGAGTTGGGTTTAGTCGATCGAATTGGGGGTCTTGAAGATGCTATCAAAGAAGCAGCTAAGCAAGCTAAACTAGGGAATGATTGGCAATTGGAAGAATATCCAAAACGTCGCAGTTTAGAGGAGCGTATTTTGGAAAAACTTTCAGGTGTGCACGCTTCTAAAGCAGCAGTTAAACTCGACCCGCTGACGGCAGAAGTTAAGAAAATGCAGGAGGAATTAGCTATCGTGAAGTCAATGAACGACCCCCAGGGAGTTTATGTTCGCTTGCCTTTCAATTGGCGCATTGATTGATTATGTAGGGGCGGTGCCAAGAGTGCCCGCCCTAGCTAGATATCGGTGCTAAAGGCGATCGATAATTATGGCATTATCAGCAGGAATTGATATTAGTTGTAGATACTTATTAAAACAACAATCCTCCAGTATTCGGCCTGGAGGATTGTTCAATTCATAGACTCGAAATTCACAATATTTATTACACGGCACGCTGAGTTAATAATCCCCAGACGAAAAGTACAACGATCGCACCAAGGACAGCAAAAGCAATGCTAGGTAGAGTTAATGCACCAAAGGAAGCCCCGGCGCTAGTTCCTACAAAGACTTGACCTAAATAACCTCCCACTAGCGCTCCCACAATTCCTAAACCTGTTGTAGCGAGGAAACCGCCGCCTTGTTGTCCGGGATAAATAGCTTTAGCGATCGCGCCGGCAATCAGTCCTAAAACAATCCAAGCAATAATGCCCATTTCTTTTCTCCTGAATCCTAAACTTTTTGTCCCTTGTCCGATATTTTAATCGTAACAATGCACATTCATTGATTGTCTCTACCATAAGGAGGAACCTAAAGTGGTAGAATCTCTAGCTGTAGGTTGGGTTGAGGAACGAAACCCAACACTAATATCAATTATTATTAAAAAGAGGAAAGTTTGCGCCCAATGGATCTAACTTTGTGCATGATTGTCAAGAATGAAGAAGTAACACTACCACAAACTTTAGCTAGTGTTCAGGATGTTGTTGATGAAATGGTGGTGCTGGATACTGGTTCGGGCGATCGCACTTGTGAAATTGCGCGAGAATTCGGGGCGAGAGTCTATCACTTTGAATGGGGCGATGATTTCGCAGCCGCCCGCAATGAGTGTCTCAAGTACGCCACGGGTGACTGGATTTTAGTGTTGGATGCCGATGAAGTGCTGGTACCGGAGATTTTACCTCACATTAAGCAGGGAATTCAGGGCGATCGCACTTTAGTAATCAATCTGATCCGTCAAGAAATCGGTGCTTCTCAATCTCCCTATTCCCTGGTGTCGCGGTTGTTTCGCCATCGCCACGATATCCGGTTTTCTCGACCTTATCACGCCATGGTAGACGACAGCGTGGCTGAGATTTTGCAGAGGGAACCGGAGTGGAAAATAGCGGCTCTGGCGGAGGTGGCGATTTTGCACTCTGGTTATCAACAAGATGCGATCGCCACTAAAAACAAATTCCAAAAAGCTCAAGTGGCAATGGAAAGATATATCACCTATTATCCAAACGATGCCTATGCTTGTAGTAAATTAGGCGCTTTATATGTAGAAAGCGGACAAATTCAGCGCGGAATAGATTTATTAACTAAGGGCTTGACTGTTGTCCCCATTGATGATTCTATCATTTACGAACTTAACTATCATTTGGGAATTGCTTACCGCCACCAACAGCAATTTGTGAAAGCCAAGGAACACTATCAAGCAGCAATTAATACCAATGTTTTCCCAGCAATCAAGTTGGGTGCTTACAATAATTTGGGAAATTTGCTCAAAGATGAGGGAGATTTGACCAGTGCCGAAAAAGCCTACAAAGCCGCCTTAAAAATCGATCCCAATTTTGCGACAGGTCACTACAATTTGGGACTGACACTGAAGGCTGGCGGGAATTTAGCAGACGCGATCGCCTATTATCGACAAGCAATTAAAATTGATCCCGAACACGCCGAAGCTCATCAAAATTTAGCCGTAGCACTGTTGAAGATTGGCAAAATGCCTGAAAGTTTGGCGGAGTTCAAAAAGGCGATCGTCCTTCACGAACAGCGCCGTCCTTTTGAAGCAGAACGACTGCGCCGGGGACTGCAAGAGATGGGGTTAATTTAACTGAGATGATGCCTTTTATGGGTGGGTTCTCCGGCCCACCCCACCATCAAATTCCCTATGTGTGGAACAGGCCGGAAAGCCATTAGTGTCAACAATCGCCTGAAACCCTTGGTATCTCTTGCTTTTACCTAAGTCTAGATCCCCCTCGCATCCCCCGAATCGTTGCGGGGACGAAAGAGAAGACTCTTGTCCCCCCGCAACGATTCGGGGGGCTCGTTCGGATCTAGATTTAATAGTCAAACAGCAGTCTCTGACTGGGTTTGACGTTAAGTTGACACCAATGGCCGGAAAGCCTGTTCATAAAAATACTGAAAAATATCATATCAAACCAATAAAATTAAGCAATGACCTCCACTTCACCACTCTCCAAATCATAGCGCGCCCCAACAACTTTAAGTTTACCCGCTTTAACTGCCTTAGCTAAAATAGGAGAGCTAGCTTGTAATTTATTAACGCTCATTTTTACATTAGCTCTGACTGCGTTATCCCAGGCATCACCCGGTTTACCTTTGGTTGCATTAACTGCCGGTTTAATCGCTCTTACAAAACTGCCAATGTGTCCCGGAACCGGTTTACCATCTAAGGCTGCTTTGACAGCACCGCAGCGTTCGTGACCAAGGACTACTAGCAACGGAACACCTAATTCTAATGCAGCATATTCCATGTTGGCGAGAACCACATTGTCGATAAAATTGCCAGCTATTCGGATATCAAATAAATCCCCCAATCCTTGATCGAAAACAATTTCGGGAGCCACCCGCGAATCAGAACAGCCAAGGATAGTAGCAAACGGACGTTGACCCTTTGCTACTTCTGTAATGCGCGATCGGCTTTGGTCGGGAAATGTCCGTTTTTGTTGAATATACCGCCGATTCCCGTCCATCAATTTCTGGAGTGCGGCATCAGAAGTGATGTTTGGGCTTGCCTCTGTGTTAGCATTCGCCGCTTCCACTTTTAAGACTCCTGGTGCAATGGCTGCTACCAGCGCCCCTGCACCAGCCATCAACATGGCATTCCGCCTCGACATACCGCCGGTTTTTTGTGGTTCCATCATTATTGATAACTCCCTTTCAGCGTTAAACATTCTGAGCATAATATGTACAATAAATTTTGACTAATTTTTTTATTGTTTCTTTACAAGCAGTCTCTCACTAATTTAAAAAAAACTCATGAATAATTTATAATTATTCCCACCTTAATACCAAATAAAAGCTATAATTAGAGATTGACAATAATTTTGCTCAATAAATCGAAATGGCTTACGTTGCCAGTATTCATATCTATCCAATCAAATCCCTAGACGGCATAGCTGTCAGTCAAGCAACTCTTCTTCCTAGCGGGGCTCTAAAAGGCGATCGCTCCTTTGCTATCTGTGACGAGCAAGGTGAATTTGTGAACTGCCAGCGCCACAACGGAGCTTGTTTTCTACGTTTATCCTTTAATATCAGCAATAATATCGTCGGTCTCAAAATTCAAGGCACTGAACAAGAAATATTGTTTCACATCGATCGAGAACGCACCAGAATACAATCTTGGTTGACTAACTACTTCGGTTTCCGTGTCAAGTTAGTGGAGAACTTGCTAACCGGCTTTCCCGAAAATCCCGCAGCACCGGGACCAACCATCATCAGTACCGAAACAATTGCAGAAATTGCATCTTGGTTTCCCAGAGTTTGTGTGAATGAAATGCGACAGCACTTACGAGCTAATATTGAAATTGGAGACGTGCCACCGTTTTGGGAAGACCAACTGTTTACAGCCAATGAAGAAATTGTTCGGTTGCAAATAGGAACAATCACATTTGAAGCTCTTAATCCCAGCCAACGTTCTATCCTATCGTCGCGCCCTTATTTGAGGGAAGAAGTTTATCCAAATTTTCAAAATGTATTCACAGCCAAGCGGCATAAAACCATAGCTGATTCCGCCAGACAATTGCCTTTAAATCACTTGTCGCAACTTAACATTAACACGCGAGTACCCGATCGCTTATCAGGAAAAATACTACAAATAGGCGATGAAGTGAAAATCATCACCCTCAAGTCAAGTGTGGATTTGGGATTTTAAACTGCTAGCTCAAATCGGCGGTAACTCCAAAGGAAGCTGACCCAAAACACCAGTTCTAAAATCATTCAACATCTGTCGCGCCATTCGTTCCACATCTCCTTGATGTCTTTCTTTAGCTACCTCGTGTAAATAATTCTCACCATTAGTAGATAAAGCATCTAATTTATATCTGGATTTGAAACCAGATACTGATATCAAAGTATCATCAGTAGCTTCCAGCCCCAGGAGCAAATCGACCATCGCCGCTGCTACTACCTGATTGTCGTAAGCTGCTTCGCCAATATCTTCACAAATAGCTAACTTTAGAGCATTATCTTGATTGTTAATGCGGGTGGGAATCACTCCGGGGGTATCTAACAACTCAATTTGGTCAGAAATGCGAACCCATCGGAGCGATCGAGTTACTCCAGCCCTGCGCGCACTATCTACCACCTTGCGTCCCAATAGCCTGTTAATCAAAGCAGATTTTCCCACATTGGGAAAGCCAATCACCACCGCTCGGACAGGACGAGGAAGCATACCGCGATCGAATCTTCTTTGATTCAGTTGCACCCCAGCACTCTGTACAGCATCCGCCAAAGCATTTATGCCGTGTCCATGTTCGGCATTAGTAAAATAAACCGACTCCCCCCTTGCTTCAAACCAGCTTTCCCATTCCTCCCGCAACGCCGGCGAAATCATATCCATCCGATTAATAACTAAGATGCGTGCTTTACTGCCCACCCAATTCAGCATTTGGGGATGGTGAGTAGCCAAAGGAATGCGGGCATCTCGGACTTCTAGTACCACATCTACTCGCTTTAGTTGTTCTTTTAATGCCCGTTCCGCTTTGGCAATGTGACCGGGATACCAGTGAATTTTCATGAGTTATTAGTTATTAGTTATTAGTTATTGGTTATTAATTGTTAGTCATTGGTCATGGGTTATTGGTCAGTGGGCTGTTGGCAGTAGTCAGTTATCATTCACCTAATGACTACTGACCAATGACTACTGACCAATGACTACTGACCAATGACTACTGACCAATGACTACTGACCAATGACTAAGGCACAATCAAAACTGCACAAGGAGATAAGTTTATCACCCGACTGGTAACGCTGTCAGACGCCCCATCATCAGTTAAACCCATCCCTCGACAGCCCATTACAATCAAATCAGCCCCAATTTCGTCAGCCACATCACAAATCGTGAAGGCAGGTTTGCCTTCCCGTTCAATGATTTCAGCTTCAATTCCCTGCTGGGAGAACATCGCCTGAGCATCAGACAGCAGTTTGGCGACGGCTTCGGGTGAAGCCATTGTTTCTCGCGGCGGGGATTCGCCACCCTCGGCTGGGGGTTCGACTACCGACAGAATCACTAAACGAGCACCATAGGTTTTCACAATATTGACAACCTTTTCGGCAGCCTCGCGGGCTTCTCGGCTTTGATCTACTGGAAATAAGACAGTCTTGAACATACTGCACATCTCCGGGACACGGACTCCGATAAAATGTTTAGGTTGAACCAATTAGTGCCGTTTGTTCCATCTTCCGTTTTTTGTACGGGCGCGTTTGAATGCGTCCGAGGCACAAGTACCAGTGACCCGTGCCACCATTACAACGGAATTCAACAAAAAGACACATATTTAGGAGGTTAATCCTGTGACAAAAAAAACTGTAGCAAATTTATCGGCATCGGACTTATCGGGAAAACGGGTATTGGTGCGGGCGGACTTTAACGTGCCACTCGACAACGGCAGTATCACCGATGATACTCGCATCCGGGCTGCTCTGCCGACAATTCAAGATTTAGCATCCAAGGGCGCTAAGGTGATTTTGTGCAGCCACTTCGGCCGTCCCAAGGGCGTGACTGAGAAGTTGCGCTTGACTCCTGTTGCTAAGCGACTGTCGGAATTGTTGGGTAAAGAAGTCAAAAAGACTGACGACTGCATCGGTGATGAAGTCGCTGCTACTGTCGCGGCGATGCAAGATGGCGATGTGGTGTTGCTGGAAAATGTCCGCTTTTACCCAGAAGAGGAGGCAAATGACCCTGAATTTGCTAAGAAGTTAGCTTCTGTGGCCGATTTGTATGTGAATGATGCTTTTGGCACTGCTCACCGGGCTCATGCTTCTACTGAGGGTGTTACTAAGTATCTGAGTCCTTCTGTGGCTGGCTTTTTGATGGAGAAGGAGTTGCAGTATCTTGGTAGTGCGATCGACAATCCTCAACGTCCTTTGGCTGCCATTATCGGCGGTTCTAAGGTTTCGAGCAAGATTGGAGTCATTGAAAAACTGCTGGAGAAGTGCGACAAATTGCTCTTGGGCGGTGGCATGGTTTTCACATTCTACAAGGCTCGTGGCCTGAGCGTTGGTAAGTCTTTGGTGGAAGATGACAAGCTGGAATTGGCTAAGTCTTTGGAAGCTAAGGCGAAGGAACGGGGAGTTGCTTTTCTGTTACCTACTGATGTGGTAGTTGCTGATAAGTTTGCTGGTGATGCTAATACTCAAACTGTCTCGGTTGAGAGCATTCCTGATGGTTGGATGGGTTTGGATATCGGTCCGGATTCGGTCAAAACTTTCCAAGATGCTTTGGCTGATTGCAAAACAGTCATCTGGAACGGGCCGATGGGCGTGTTTGAGATGGAGAAGTTTGCTGCGGGAACTGAAGGTATCGCTCATTCTTTGGCTGGAATCACTAAAACTGGTACTACCACAATTATCGGTGGTGGTGACTCGGTGGCGGCTGTGGAACAGTTGAATTTGGGTTCAGAAATGAGCCACATTTCTACTGGTGGCGGTGCTAGTTTGGAGTTGCTTGAAGGTAAGGAATTGCCTGGTGTTGCTGCTTTAGATGAGGCTTAATCAAAGTTAGGTGGGGCGGGCTTGGCCCGCCTTGCTGCGAATAGGTTTTTTGGGGATTTACCGCAGAGGGCGCAGAGAACGCAGAGGAGGGAGAAAAGAGAGGGGCAATGGGTTTAAAGTCTAGAGTTTGTTAGTATAATTTATTTGAAGTGGCTGTGAGGTGTGTTTGTGAAATTTAAAGTTTTAGCAACTGTAACGGCAAGTTTAGCTTTATTTTGGTATTCCGCTCCTGTTCTAGCTCAAAATGCCGATCATGTTAGGCAATTGTTGGAAACTAAGGAGTGTGAGGGTTGTGATTTGAGAAATGCTGATTTGTTTAAGGCTAGCTTGTACAGGGCTAAGTTGAAAGGAGCAGATTTAAGTGGAGCAAATCTTTATGAAGCTAATTTGGTACAAGCGGATTTAACTGATGCTAATTTGGCTGGTGCTAATTTAGTTAATGCTGATTTGTATGGTGCGGATTTGGATAGTGCTAATCTGCGCAGTGCGAATTTGTCTAATGCTTTTTTGGGTAGGGCAAATATGACGATGGCTGATTTGCGTGGTGCTAAACTTTTTGGGGCTAATTTGGCGGAATCTTATTTGTTGCAAGCTAATTTGTCGAATACTGATTTGAGGCGATCGCTTTTGTTTAGAGTTAATTTCAGTCGAGCGAATTTAAGTGGGGCTGATTTGTCTTTTGCGGATGTGCGCGATACGAATTTGCAGAATGCTATTTTGTCTAATACTAGGCTGACTAAGGTTCAATTGAGTGGTACAAATATAGATGCGGCGAGGGATTTTCGTCAGGCTGATTTGGAACGTGCCAATTTACGGGGGACGAATGTGGGGCCTGTGGTTTGTGTGAACACTCGTTTTCCTGATTGTGTTTTGAATTTGGAGTGATTAGTCGGCTAGACTGATGTGTGGTTCTAGACAAACGAAGTCCGCCTGGGCGGACTTTCTGTTTTTAAGTGTTGGAGGAGGTACGGGAAGTGCGATCGCCCTTTGAAGCAATGTTTGTGTGGTTATGATAGAATGCCAGTAAACCTAGTTTGATTAGTGCAAGTCAGCCAACTGTTGCGAGGTTAAATGCTATGACACAGTTTGTTTTAGATAGCTTTCAAGCTCTCAGCTCTAGTATTAAAACGAAAATAGAGGAAGCTAGGCAAAAGCTCGAAACGGAATTTGTTATTTCTGAATTTGATAGTTTAATATTAATACTTACTACTAAAATTGATGAAATAAATAGTTTAGCTCCTTCCCATTGGAAGAATATCAAATTATTTAACCACGAAGACGCGAAGGACACGAAGTCAGAGGAAAGAAGTAGTACATCATTTGCCGAGGAGGGAGTAATACATGAACATTTAACTGCTGAAGAGTTATTTGTAATATCAAAGAAGTTTGAAGAGGTGAACGAATTCGTACTTTATGACATTGGAAAATACGCTTGGAAAATATCTTTAGACGAAAAGTTAAAGGAGATCATAAAAAAATTCACTGATGATTGTAGTAAGGATTTAAAGACTTGTCAAATATTGTATGAGGCTCTGGGCTTGATCGATCTAGCGAGCACTACAAAAGATGAGATAGATAGATGCGTACATTATGTTAGAGCATATCAACTATTCCGAGAACTTGCTACTAATTATTGGGATAATATTCCGGTTGAAGGTCGGCAACCTTTTTCACTCCTTCATAAAAAAATCTTAGAAGCGGGAACATTTTCGCTTTGTTCAGTATTTGCAAAAGATAAAGACCTTAAATCACTCCCGAAAAAGCAACTAGAAAATCTGTCTATTTCTGTAGAAGAAATCTCGAAATTAAATCCTTTGAATGGGATAATTAACTACCTACCTGAACTAGAAAAGGTGGTCAATATAGCTGTGGAGGAAACTAGGAAGTGGATAGAATTGGGTATTGATATTAGCGATCCATGCGTGGTAACACCTTTAGAAGAGACGGCAGACAAATATCCAGCAATTGCTGAATATTGCAACGATATTTTAATAGAAATGGTAAAAGAACAAATGAATCCAAGAAAAAATTCCTCGCCTGACATAAACGCAGAAATTTTAGAGGAGTTTTGATGATAAAATTTTAAGGAAAAAGTATGATTAAGTATTTATGAGTTGGGAAGAATTTTTAGCGGAAGGAGATTATGCTGTAACACTTATTCGCAATGGACTGAGGAAACGGGGAATTAATGCAGGAGAGTCTTTTGTTACTCAGTTTAATACTGACGAAGATATTCCTGTGTATGATAATTTAGGCAATAAAATTTTTTGGATATCTGTAAAAACAGTGTTCCAGTCTATTACAGATCCGATTCGACAAATACCGCCCGGTTATAAAGGTTGGATGTGCGGTGAACTAGAAAGTAAACAATGGGTAAACCCGCCAGCAGTAGTTATTTGGTACTGTCGAAATACCACCACAGCTTGGGGAGCAATAACGCCAACACGTCCCAGTACCAAGTGGATTATTTATCCAGATAGATACGGTACAAAACTAGACAAACGCAAAACAGCCGCGACAGGTGAAACTCATTATATTTACCCTTCTTATTGCGTGCCAAATTCAGAAATAATTAGTAAAGATGAAGTTATAAACTATATTCAGCAGTTATCCATATCATGTTAATTCACAATGATACAAAGCTTGTAAGATGTGATGATAAAAATTGCCGCCAACAACATCACTCGGTTGCTAGCGACAAAAAACCGATTAACCGTCTTATTTCAAAGGTTTAGTGGAATTCGCACAAAATTTTTCGTCCACAATAGCTGAACTGATATTAACCGCCTGCATGGGGGATGATGGAAGAACTAAGTCTTGGGGGGCGACTACCATTTTTTTACACACAAGTTCGCTGCTGCCTACAGAGGCAAAGTTCCAAGCGTAAAATTCGGGGTTGCTGACTGTCGCAGTGGCTGGATTCATACCTAGTGCTGTCAGCAATACTAACTCTAAGGTCACTAAAGCTACGATCGCAAATCTCAGCATATTCTTTTTTGAACCTGAAAATTCACTTGATTACTCTTCTCTATTATTGCCTGGGTTTTGTGCAACGTCAATCGATTTGAGATTTGAGATTTGAGATGGGAAAAATGCAGCAAGCTACGCGCCGGATGAATCCAGGGGCGATTATTTATTCTGCCGCCATATTCAAATCATAGGAAATAGGCTTTGAGGATTTAGAAACTACCACGAATTCATAATAACCAGCATCATCCAACAATCCTGACCAACTAAGGCCCTCTGCATCTTCTAGCAAAGCTCGCGACTTGTTTGTCCGCCCCGGAGTATAAATTGACAGCAGAGTAGATTTAGGGGGAGCTTGCAAATTTACTCGCAGAGTTTGATTTTGAGCTAGTCTGGCTATGTAAGCTTTCCCTTCTCCTGGTTTGAGATTGCCTTTGAGGGTTTTTTGGGAAGCTCGGTTTTCAAATTCAATGCTTTCGATGGTTGCTCCTGTTTGTAAGGCTGCGAGGGCATCTGCTGTAATTGCTTGCCAAATTTGTCCGATCGCCAAACCAATTATATTACGATCGCGCGGTTGTTCTGGAAACAGATAGAAAAACTTAGCATCAGCCAAATCATAAAGCGCTCGACTACTCAAATTTATTTTGTTGACTTCCACTTTCCAGGTATTGATATCGCTGGTGTCGTAACTGCCTAACTTCTTTCTAGCGTTACTGCTGATATTTTCCAATTTGTCAAGTAATTCGTCACCGATTTTTTGCCATCTTTCTCGCCAAGTGCGATCGCCCTCACCTTCTTTTAACAGCCGTCCTCCCAATTCCGGGTATTTGGCGTAGAAAGTCTCGTCCACCAGACTCACATAATCATTATAAAATCTATCGTCAATTTCTAATTTTTGAAAGCGATCGCGCAAAGCATCTTCCTGCTGCTGCTTTGGGCCCGTGGCCACGGGAATTTTCTGCACTTTAGATTGCAGATTTAGGAAATAATTACCCGCAAACCAGCCCAATCCTCCCATACTTGACAAAACTGCCACCACCAGTAACGCCATTTTCCAAGCAGGCAACTTTTCCTGACTGCGAATATTCGTCATGGAAACCGGAACTCCCGGCAGTTTCGGGGGCACGATAGGTATGGGCTGTAACTCCGGCGGCGCTTGGGTGGGCTCAAATGTTGATGTTGGTGTCGGTTGTGAGTGAGGCATGGAAGCCGGATTGCCAGAGAGAGCCTGCATTACCTCGCGAGCCGAGGAATAGCGATCGCTAGGCCCGTGAGCGAGCATTTTATCCAAAACTAGAGCCAAATTGGGAGACACAGAACATTCCGATCGCCAATGCCAATTTAGGGTGTGGCTGTCGAGCAACTGATGGGGTTCTTTCCCTGTCAGCAATACTAAAACCGTTGCTGCCAAAGCGTACAAATCGCTGTGGGGATACACAATGCCCATCTGCATCTGTTCGGCGGGGGCGTAGCCGAGTTTACCGATGCGAGTGGCGGGGGCCGGAGTGCTGTTAGTCTCTGCAAACAGAGATTCTGCGGTGGCGGCGACTTGTTTGACTCCGCCGAAGTCGATGAGTACGGGCATCCCGTCAGACAGTCGCAGAATCAGGTTATCTGGGGAGATGTCGCGGTGAATGACTCCCAGAGAGTGAGTATATTCCAGCACTGGCAAAAGCTGGATCAGCAGTTGGTTGACTTCGGCTTCTATGAAGCGCAAACCCTGACGTTTGCGGGCATCTAGCAGAAAACGGTAGGTTTGACCTGGTACGTAGTCTTGGACGAGAAATAGGTAGCCTCGATCGCTAATATTCACCCGAAACAGTTCGCGGAAGTTGGGAATTTGGTTGTGTTTGAGCTTGTAGAGCACTCCGGCTTCCCGCTCAAAGAGTTCCTCGGATTTCTGTAAAGCGTAACTCCCCTGTACTTGGGGCGCAAATTCTTTTAAAACACAGGGCTCGTTAAATCGGTGAGCATCTTCAGCGAGGTAGGTGCGCCCGAAGCCACCATGTCCCAATTCGCGGACAATGCGGTAGTGGTTGCTGAGTGTAATGCCGGGGTAGATAGGATTAGTCATCTTGATCGGTAGATTTTTGGTAAACTGTCACCAAAGAACTGGGCGGAGCGAAGCGCAGGGCCCAAGCCCCGTCCTTCTAGGACGGCTTTGTGTTAGAATTTAGAAAGGCAAGAAAGGCAAGTAAGAACAACCATCTACGTGTTGAAACAATTTCATAAGGTGAGACTCCTGGGTTGGATCGCTACTCGGCAATGCCGAGCCTGTCCAAACAAGCAATAGTGAATTGTTGAGCGTACCTAACTGGCTTATTGATGGACTCAGAAAGCAATCTAAAAACAAAAGTAAGCGCAATTGCAATACTTCTCGTACCAGTAGTTGTTTTGAGCGTGTAGAGGCGATTTGACAGCGCCTTTAAGACTCAAATTGTGGTCTTAAGAATCTCCGTGGCGTTGATTCCCGGAAAGTGTCAAGACTCCTGTTTGCTCGGACTATATCAAAAATACTATCCTTAATTGGTATTGAAATGCGATCGATACCGGTGCAAAAGGTGTATTTTCAGGAGCAAATTATGCAGGAAGAACAGCGTCAGCGAGCATTTACAGCATTTCAAGAGTTTTTGAACACAGCCCTTGAGGAACGATTGCAACAGCAGCAGGAGCCATCTCCCGAAACAGTTGCGATAGCACTTTTTCAAAACGTCGCTGTAACGGTTCCCGCTTACCAGACTTTTCTATCTGAACATAACATTAATCCTGCGGGGATTCAAACCTTTGAAGAATTCCAAAAATTGCCACTAATTACTAAAGACAATTATTTGCGCTGTCACCGACTAGCTGAGTTGTGTCGCGGTGGTAAATTAGCAACTTGCGATTTCATTGCTGTTTCCTCCGGTTCCACAGGAAAACCCACTTTTTGGCCGCGCTTCCTCAGTGATGAGTTGCAAATTGCTACTCGCTTTGAACAAATATTTCATGACAGTTTTTACGCCGATACTCGTTCAACTTTAGCTGTGATTTGCTTTGCGTTGGGGACTTGGGTGGGGGGAATGTACACCGCCAATTGTTGCCGCCATTTAGCGAGTAAAGGTTATCCAGTGACGGTGGTAACACCGGGAAATAATAAAACAGAAATATTGCGGGTTGTGCAGGAACTTGGAGCGGATTTTGAGCAAGTGGTATTGTTAGGATATCCACCCTTTGTTAAGGATGTCATTGATAGTGGCATTGCTGCGGGTGTGGAGTGGGAAAAATATGGAATTAAGATGGTGTTTGCGGGGGAAGTTTTTAGCGAAGAATGGCGGAGTTTGGTTAGCGATCGCACTCATTCTCCCAATCTATATTACAACTCTGCTAGCCTTTACGGCACTGCCGATGCAGGAGTTTTAGCTAACGAGACACCGCTGAGTATTTGCATCCGCCGCTTTTTAGCAAATAATCCTGAAGCTGCACGCAATTTATTTGGAGAATCCCGGTTGCCCAGCTTGATGCAGTACGAGCCGAACAGTCGCTTTTTTGAAGTGAATGATGATGGTACATTGCTATTTTCTGGAGACAATGGCATCCCATTAATACGTTATCATATTTCTGACAATGGTGGCTTAATTTCTTATGAAGCAATGCTCGATTTTTTAGCAACATGGGGATTTAACCCTGGGGAACATTTGCAACAAGCAACAGCTTTAAATTTATTGCCAAATTCAGATTTTCCTAGAGGGATTCGACGGCTACCCTTTGTTTATGTATTTGGGCGATCGCACTTTACGGTTTCCTACTTCGGTGCTAACATTTATCCAGAAAATGTCACCGTCGGTTTAGAGGTTCCCACCATTCGGGAATGGGTTACAGGAAAGTTTGTCCTGCAAGTTAGGGAGGATTCCGATCGAAATCGGTTTTTATCTGTGGTTGTGGAATTAGCACCGGGGGTGGATGGTGATGAGGAGAAAAAAAGGGCGATCGCATCTTCTATTCTCTCACAATTGCGGCGGCTAAACAGCGAATTTGCCAACTATGTACCGCCAGAATATCAATTACCCATTGTGACGCTAACTGCAACGGGGGATTCGGAGTATTTTCCTATGGGTGTGAAGCATCGATATACTCGGCACTAAATTGTATCAGGATCGATGTTTAATTCTCGCAGTTTCGCGGCCAGGCGATCGGCTCTTTGTTGAGCTAATTCTTTTTGCTGACGTTCGGAATCAGCTCGTTGTTGAGCTAATTCTTTTTGTCGAGTTTCCCTTTGGGCTCGTTGCATTTCCCTTTGGGCTCGTTGTTGAGCAAATTCTTTCTGCTGACGTTCGGAATCAGCCACCTCTTCAGGGGTAGGAACTAGCTCTCCATAATCGGTAAAAAATCGCAGTTTCTGCTGATGAATTCCCAAATACAACTCCAGCTCCTCACTCCACAAATATCCTTGAGAATTCGGTGCTAGTGCTTGGTATTTACCATTCACCAAATGAAATCCCGCAAACTCTAACGTATAGGGATCGAACCAAAAATAGTCTGGGGTACGAAATGTGTCTTGATATAGTTTTTTCTTAAATTCGCGATCGGTATTAGCTGTTGTCGGTGACAGCATTTCTACAATCACATTAGGGTATTTTCCATCTTCTTCCCAGACTACCCAGCTTTTCCGAGGTTTGCGATCGGTTCCCAGTACCACAAAAAAATCTGGGCCTCGAAAGTCGGCAGATTTACGTTGATTCTGACTGTAATAAATCGTGAGATTGCCGGCAACATAAAAGTCGTTTCTATCTCGCCACAGCCAATCTAGGCATTGGAGAAGTAAAATTATTTGTCGCAGATGCAGTTCAGTTTCCAAGGGAGGTTCGTCACTGTATAAATCGCCTTTCGGAAAGATAACACGTTCTGGGATGTCTTGGGAAGTCGCTAATTCTGGGATGACGGACATGGCGGCTTAGTTTGGTGTCAGAGGTTGTGACTCTATTTTAGCAATGTTTTAATATCGGTGTTAGATACCCGACTTCGCAGAAGTTGTCGGGTATCTGGGTATTTTGCTAACTTTATTTACCGTCAATCTGTTTGAGAGCGGCCAGAATTTCTGGTCGTTTCATCCGTGCATAACCGCACAATTTCCGCTCTTTTCCGATCGCCTTTAAGCGTCTGAGGGAGAGACTGTCATATAGCCTTTCTCAGAAAGATGAGGTACGACTGGGCATAGGGCATGGGGCATGGGGCATAGGGCATAGGGTTCCGTGGGCATACCTCACTTTTTTGAGCAAAAACGGTTTTTTTGGCTGTGTTTTAGACTTAGTTTTCGGCTTGGTCTCTGGTGGTATTCCAGAGTTTTGGGCGGTGGCTCCAAGTTGGTGACGGAGCCTTGCAACTTGATTTTTCAAGTCGGATTCTAGGTCTGTAATTGCCTCCTCCACAAACTGATTAATTGTTTCGACGGTGAATTCTAATTTAATTGACAGCAATTTCTCGAATTCATCCAACAGTATTAACGCACCTTCCAAATTCATCTCATCCATAGCAGCAGACGTGGGAGGAATATTGCTGCCCGATCGCTCAATTTTTTTAGCCAATTTGTCTACCTTTTTGTTAAATGTTTGTTCAATTTCTTCGATTACAATCCTAATTTGTTCTATAGCGGTTCTCAAAAAAGTGAGGTATGCCCTATGCCCTATGCCCTATGCCCTATGCCCTATGCCCATGAGTACCTCATCTTTCTGAGAAAGGCTATATTTTGTCACCCTCTAACTTCTGCTCAGTTAGAGCTTTTACTTGTTTTTTGAGCAGGTCTTCATTTTTTTTATTGATTGTTCTATAGCAATCCTAAATCATTTGCGTAATTATTGTAGGGGCTCTTGGCCCCGTGGTTGCCCCGATAGATCATGGGTAGGCACGCACCATCCACTACCCCTACAAATTTTGCGAATCATTTAGGATCGCTATATTTGTTTTGTTAGACTCTCTACTTTTTTTTGAAATGATAGCTCAAATTGTTGCAGTAGACTCTCAAGTTGGGCTGTTTTTTGAATTGGCTGTGGAGCTAAAAGTTCCATTTCTGCTTGAGCAGCAACTACTTCCTCATCGCTCATTTCAAAAACCCAAGCCCACATTTGTTCAAGGCCAAGCTCTTTAGCAACCATGCACCAATCAGCGCCGCAGACAACTTCGTATTCTTCTTCGTTGCTGTAAGCTTCTGTGGGGCGTACAATTAAAGGGATCAAGTTGCTCCCTTGCTCAATTAGACTTCTTCTGAGAGCTTCACGGCGATCGCGTATAATTTCCTTTCGCAGAGAATCAGGTATCGCAATTTGGGAAGTGTAAATTTGACTGTGACTAATTGGCTTAATCCGCAAATATTCAATTATTCGGTTTTGATCTTGCGATCGATCCATCTTGTTAAAAACCCCCTTTTTTTATAAAAATTAGGTGTTTTAGGGATTTATGTATATCTACGCGGCTTCCGTGGGGCGACATCCCTGGCGATCGACAAAAGTTACTGCAATTCCTAAAACAAGCGACTGTGATGAGTTTAACTGGCTGGGGGACGCCAATGATAAATTGCTTAACTCATCTTTACTTTTGTTAGTGTGGAGCCTCACTGGGCTAACGTTCCCAGTGGGCACAGAGCGTGTTTTATTGACCCGGAGATCCCCCCTAGCCCCCCTTAACAAGGGGGGAACAAGAGCATTCAAAGTCCCCCTTATTAAGGGGGATGCGAGGGGGATCTGAACCTAATTGGAAAGGCAAGAAAACACGCTACAGGAATTGCGAGTTATGAGTATTTGTGCCACTTATCAATTATTTTAATCATTGCTTTGTCGGTTAACCCTTCAATACGTTTCACCGCACTTGTAAATGACACAAACGGCTGAACCTCTCGTTCTTTGATTATTCTGTCGATTATCTGAGACTTCAAGCCAGCATCTTTAAAATTCGCCAACAATCCAGATTTATCTAAAGTATTGAGTGCTTCCAACAGCGATATTGATTCGGAAGCTACGTTTTCAACTTCTGGTATCCTCTCTACCACCGCTTGTTTTTCGGGTGGCGACTCTGATTTCAACTCATTAATTCTGTTTGTTAACTCAGCTTCCACTAACAGAGGTACTTGTTGTAAAAGTCTGGTTTCTAATTCTTGTATACTCTGGGCTAACACCTGTTTTTCACGGGAAAACTCGGCTTTTAATTCATTAATTTGGTTTTCAAACTGAGCTTCAAGATTGGTTAGTCGCTGTTCTAAACTGGATGATGATTGAGGAGTTTCATTTTCACCGGAATTAGGGACTTCGACCAAAGAAACCGGGTTTTTAATTGAATCTGGGGGCTGCGATGAAGTATTTTCGTACAAAAACCCGGTTTCGGGGATCTCAACTAAATTCTCAGTTGTTGTACATTTTCTCAGCGCTTGAACTTGCTCTAGTAGAAGTTCTTCATTTTCTGGTTCCAGAATAAATGCTCCGATTGTCTCGCCTTTCATAGGGTTGATTTCCCTGGCTTTCGCCGCCGCATAGTATTCAAAGTCTCCGTCTACTATCTCGTAGGCGTCCATCCCGTTGCGCCGGAGAACTATTGGATTAATCAATCCTCCTAATTCTAAAATTAGTTGGGCGACTTTCTCCAAATCGCGATCGGCAAAATTGGAACGGGGCACTGTAGATGTAATTTTTTTTACTGCTACCAACGACGGGGATAATTTTTGCATTATTTCTCACCTATCTTTTCCAAAACTTCCATTGCTAATACTTCAAACTCTTGGGAAGCGACTGAATCTGGCTTAAAGTCTAACACCGAAATGGGGTCGGCAATTTCCATATCTCCGAATATTTGAGTTTGTTCTGCACACTTAGCCAAATCATCTCTTTCATAAATTACGCTTTCCATAATTTCCATACCGTAACGTTTGGGAATTGCATCCCTCCGCCTAGGCAAACTGTACTGTATAAATTTAGCGTTAGTTGAGATTTTACAAGGAAGTACACCTAAAACCTGTAGAGGATTTTTGCCGATTTGTTTCTTAAATCCATTAACTTTTTTGATAAAATCTTTGACATTAATTAATCCTTGATTCGCAAAAGGCTTTAAGTCAGAAGGAATAATTAAATAATCGGCTGCAATCAAGGCAACTCTGGCATAAAAATTCAAAGATGGTGGCGTATCAATCAATACAATATCGTATTTATCTTGTACTTCTGCTAGTTTCTGTATCAGAATCATTCTACTGTAATCCAGTGAGTTTAGTTCTGTTTCATATTGCATTAAATCAATGTGAGAAGGAATTACATCTATTGCTGGAGTGCAAAAATTAGACTTTCTAGCTACTTCTGATATTGAGTAAAAATCCTCTGATTGTAAGATGTGCAGAATATTTTTGTGTTTCAAATCATCATCTTCTTCGTCATCAAATTTGACTAAACCTGTGGCAAAGGTTGTATTAGCTTGACTGTCTAAGTCAATCACCAAGACTCTTTTACATTGCTTGCTGAGGGCGGCGGCTAAATTTACTACGGTTGTAGTTTTGCCGACTCCGCCTTTATTGTGGTAAACAGCAATTATTTTCATGGTATTTTGACTGGTTTTAAAGACTAAATCTAAGGGAATTTCTGGTTTAATTTCAGTATTAACTGGCAAAAATTCCGGGACTTTTTCCGGTTCTGAGATTTGACTTGGCTCAGGTTCTGCGGTGGCGGGATTATTTAGCTGTACTGGTACTTCGCTCGTTAACTGAGGACTAACTAAATTAATTTTAGGATCTTTTAGTTCGAGATTTTCTGGACTTTTGATGATTCTTAAACTATCTCTGCCAATTAAAGCAATAATTTCATCGATTCTGGTTTCAAGTTCTTGGCCAGAGCAATTGAATACTAGCTGAATCTCGGAGGCTGCTATTTCATATATTCTAATTTCTTTCGCATTGGTGATCAATCCGTAGCGAATGTTTAAACTTGTTAAGTAACGTTTCAGTCTCCTGATGTGGCGGTCTAAATTTTCCCTGGGATGTTTTGCCTCAATTACTACGCTCAGCGGCGAGTCTGCATCGATGACTATGGGGATAATTTGGGTGGCGAAGGATAGGAAGTCTAGACGGATATTCCCAAATGCTATTTCTTGGTGCCAAGTATCGGGGGTATAGCCTAACTTTGGCAACAAATAGCTGACAATTAGTTTGGTTTCTACTTCGCTTTCGTTGCGGCAGTTATTCGGATTGAAATTCATGTTTCATTGCGAATCGGACATTGGACATTGGGCATTGGGCATTGGGCATTGGGCATTTGTAATTCGTAGCAAATAACCAATAACCAATGACCAATAACTAATGACTGCTGACTAATGACTGCTGACTACTTAGTTTGAGCTTTAAAATCTTCAAATGTCAGATAGCCACCAGCAGGATCGTAGAGGTGGCAGTTGTCGGCAATCCGCTTCATCAAAGACCAAGAAAACTTGGTTTCATAGAGATGTTCTTGCCAATTTTTCTTCAAGCTGCTGTGGGCTAGGCGCAAGTTGTACCAGGGAATAGCAGTTGAAAGGTGATGGGGAACGTGGACGTTAATGTCGTGGCACAGGAACTCTACCCAGCGGGGATAATCACAGTGAACTGTTCCCGATAGTTGGGCTTGGGCTTCGTTCCATTCTGAAGGTTCTTTAAATGAAATGTCTGGTGCTGTATGGTGAACAATGGTGAAGGTGCTCATCCAGAAATGGTAAACCATCCAGGGGAGTAACCAAAATTTGACGAATCCCCAGATTCCGGTTGTAGCAATTAAAATCGGAAATCCGATCGCAGCACCGATTAAAACTACTAACACAGAAAAGCGGACTTGTTCTTGTTTCTGTTGGCCTTTGAAGCGCCACCACATGAAGTGCACTTTTGCCCAATGGGCGATCGAGCCTACCCACCATAGCGGACCAAAAATTAAACTATAAGCTATTTGTAAAACCTTGGGAGCAGCAGCGTAGTCTTCTGCTCTCATGGGCTGCCAAGCATTATCTTCCCCAATTTTGTTGGTATGCTTGTGGTGATAATTATGTCCGTGACGCCATGCGTGAAACGGGTAAATTAATGGCAAAAATGCTAGATGTCCTACTAAATCGTTTACCCAGCGGCGGTTAGAAAACGAGCGGTGTCCGCAGTCGTGCCCGATCACAAAAAAACCGGTTAATGCAGTACCTGTGAAAATCCACATTACTGGTAGTAGAAACCAAGGGGATACTGCTAGGCTCCAGTAACCGACAGCAACTAGCAAAACGTTGATGATGACTTTTGTCCAAGCTTTGCGGGGGTTTTTGACGAATACTTCCCGCGGCAGGGTTTTGAGAATATCTTTGAGGCGCAAGTTGGAAGTGTCACTTGCGGATGTCAAATTTAGTGGTTTTTCGATCGATGCTGTCATAAACTCTCTTGGAATGTTTGGAAATCCCCAACTAGAAGTTGGGGATCGATCTAGATTTTCCCTGTACCAGTAGAACCGGTCACAAAATTAACGCAGTACCATGTCGCCTGCTGCAAGTCAGCAGCAGGCTAGTTTAGGTAGGCGATCGCGTTTTAAGAAGCGCGTTTTAACAAATGCTAGCTATCGCTAGCCGCAGATTAAATGGCTAGCGCTTTTGGTTAAAAAAACACTGCGGTCAACAAAACTTTACTTTTTATACCACAGGGGCGGCACAATTAGCACGAGTTGCTACTACTAATTGTTGTTGCTACCAGCAGAATTTTGACCGATCGCAACTTGAGAGCCAGCAACAGAGCGTTGCTGTTTGAGGGTTTGCACTTGTAGCAGCAAGGACTCGATTTCTGCTTGCAGGTGCAGAAATTTAACTTGGTGGTCGGCTTGATACGGAGACTTCGCAGACTCTACTTTCCGGGTCAAACCGGTCGGTAGGGCAGAAGAACTAGCCATTTCGGGATTGCTAGCCGTGATTTGAGGCCGAGAAAGAGTGGATGAATTATTTGACATTAGTAATTGGGTAGACATATCTACACATTCACACCATTAAGTTACTTTAACCTGAACCGATCGTATTAAACATCAAATTAACCGATCGAGCTAAAATTGATGTAAATTCCTCGGCCATTGCCTAAAACCATTGACATCGTGACCCTGATTCTACCTGTAACTGACTCTACTCATAACCCTGCTGCCCGCGCAGCCATGCCGAAACACTACGGCTGGCCGGGCTTGATCGAAGCTTATCGCCCCTACCTGCCGGTGACGGAAACCACGCCCGTAGTGACACTCCAAGAAGGCAACACTCCCCTGATTCCAGCACCTGCGATCGCCGCTCTCATCGGTAGAGATGTGCGCGTCCTGGTCAAATACGACGGCCTCAACCCCACTGGTAGTTTCAAAGACCGGGGGATGACAATGGCGATTTCCAAGGCCAAGGAAGCTGGTGCTGAGGCGGTAATTTGCGCCAGTACGGGCAATACTTCCGCAGCGGCGGCCGCCTACGCCCGACGCGGGGGAATGCGGGCTTTCGTGTTGATTCCCGAAGGTTACGTGGCTTTGGGCAAATTGGCCCAAGCTTTGCTGTACGGTGCGGAAGTGATTTCGATTCAAGGAAATTTCGATCGGGCTTTAGAAATTGTCCGGGAAATGGCCGTTAACTACCCGGTGACTTTGGTAAATTCGGTGAATCCTTACCGCTTGGAAGGCCAAAAAACGGGAGCTTTTGAAGTGGTGGACGCTTTGGGCGATGCCCCCGACTGGCTGTGCATTCCCGTGGGAAATGCCGGAAACATCACAGCATACTGGATGGGTTTTTGTCAATACCATCAAGCTAGAAAATGTTCCCGCCTACCAAAGATGATGGGATTTCAGGCGGCGGGGGCTGCGCCTTTGGTGACGGGAAAGCCGGTGTCGCACCCGGAAACTCTGGCGACGGCGATTCGGATTGGGAACCCGGCTAGTTGGACACAGGCTGTTGCCGCTTCCGAAGCCAGTCGCGGCAGTTTTAGTGCTGTTACGGATGAGGAAATTCTGGATGCTTACCGTTTGTTAGCATCCCAGGAAGGGATTTTCTGCGAACCTGCGAGTGCGGCTTCTGTGGCGGGTTTGCTGAAGGTAAAAGACCAAGTTCCGACTGGTGCGACGGTGGTTTGCGTGCTGACTGGTAACGGTTTAAAAGACCCGGATACAGCGATTAATCACAGCAAGAACAACTTTAAACAAGGGATTGCTCCGAGTTTGGATGCGGTAGCTGGGGCGATGGGATTTTAAGAAGTTAGTTGTCAGTTGTGAGTTGTCAGTTGTGTTCTTTGTGTCCTCTAGGGTTCGTTTTTATTGAGAGCAAAATTTTTTTACTCTCAATAAAAGCTGTCTCAAATTGGGGTACAAGGCTGGAGTGTAGGCTGAAAGACTCATAGGATTTAGGTTGAGCGCCACCGCTACTTTGGATGATGATTTACAGTTTAAATTAATTGATAATTAATATCAATTAGACTGTGCAATTTGCCGATCGTCCTGTCTCCCAGGCCAGAGCGGATGATGAATCTTTGCGCTACTATGGACGGCTAAGGTTGAAACCCTTGGGGAGTGCTGTAAGAGACGTTTCGGAACTTTACTGTATCGGGATTATTAAGAATATTTAGCTATAATTTATACTCAAATGCTAAGCCCGATCGCCCGCAAAACCAAGTGTTAGCATCAGTGCGGATAATGCGATCGAGTATCACAGGCGGCGGAGTATCCGGGGTAAGCTCGTCAGACAACCCTACTCCCGTCATCGATCAAGGCTTAAAAGGAGTATATTTGCCACCCAAACCTTCGACAATTGTCCGGGTATTAGCAATCATCATTTTCTCATAAGTATCACCCTCACTTCCCGGTTCTCCCAAACCATCGGCAAATAATTCTCTTGGCGAAACTTTCACCTTGGCTTCCTTTGCCACGGCCTCAATTAATTTAGGATTAATTGTAGTTTCAGCAAAAATGGTCGGCACTCCAGAAGCCTTAATTTCTCTAACTAATTGAGCCACCCGCGTTGGTGTTGGCGCTTCATCGGTACTAATACCTTCTAAGGCTCCTACTACTGGAATTCCGTAAGCTTTTGAGTAGTAACCTAAAGCATCGTGAGTTGTAACAAGCTTGCGATTATTGGCAGGAATTCTCGATCCAGCAGCCATCATCAAGCTAAACACAGCAAGGCTTTTGAGGTTTAATTTTTGTAACATTTTCTGTTTCTCCTTTGTTTTATGATAATGATAATCGTTATTGTTCAAGATTTACTATGTTAGAGGTTCGACATCTCGCTGTCAACTACCGAGGCGTTACCGCTGTTGAGGATGTCAGCTTCAGCTTGGAACCTGGGCAAATCGTGGGGGTAATAGGGCCTAACGGCGCGGGGAAAAGTACGATGGTGAAGGCGATTCTGGGGTTAATTCCGACGGAAAACCGCTGATAATATTCAGCGGGCTTATGGCGATCGTGTAATATTAGTGCAACGGGAGATTTAAATAATGTTAAATTTACTAATAGAACCCCTAGAATTTGAGTTCATGCGGAATGCGATCGCGATCGCTGTCATGCTAGGTATTCTCTGTTCCATAGTTGGCTCTTATTTGATTGTCCAACGCATGGGATTGTTAGGAGACGTCATTGCTCATGCAGTATTACCGGGATTAGCGATCGCCTTTTATTTAGGCATTGATATTTTTATAGGAGCATTTATTTCCGGGACATTCAGCACCTTAATCATTGCTTGGATTCAATCACAGTCCCGCGTCAAAGTCGATGTCGCAATGGCGCTAGTTTTCTCAGGCTTTTTAGCATTAGGAATCATGCTAATTACGCTACTAAAAAGCAAACTTGATTTACATAGTTTCTTGTTTGGAGATATCTTAGGAGTGACAGTTGATGATGTGTGGCGAACTTTAGGAATTTCCATATTTGTTATAATGTTTGTCAAAATATTTTATAAAGAACTGCTATTTTACACATTTAACCCTCTCGGCGCACAAGCAATAGGATTGCCAGTGAATTTAATTCACGTCGGGTTAATTTCAGCAATTACCCTCACCATTATTGCCAGTATGCAAGCAGTAGGCGTTGTGTTAGTAGTTTCTCTACTGATTGGACCGAGTATCTCTGGCTATTTATTAGTTAAAGAATTGCACCAGATGATGGGATTTGGAGCAATTATCGGTGTAATTAGTAGTGTGTCTGGGATGTATATTAGTTATTACTTAAATGTGCCTTCTGGTGCAGCAATTGTGTTAGTTGTCACTGGGTTATTTTTAGTAGCATTACTCTTTAGTCCGTCTCAGGGAATTTTGACTCGGCCATCTATTGCGAGTCGTAGGAGTAAGATTTTGCAACAGTTGAAACAACTGGGACGCTAAGATTATCACAGAATACGGGGGGCTTAGAAACTGGGTTTGTTTAACAAAAATACTGGTTGTAATATCAATTCTAACTGCATCGGAATGATATAGAGGAGACAACATTGCCCATAGGTGTCAACAATCAGGTCAAACGCAGTCATAGACTATTCTTTGACTATTAAGCCCAGATCCCCCTAGCAAAGAGAACCCACCCCCAGCCCCTCCTTTGAGGGGAGCAAGAAGGGGGGACAGGAATCTTCTCAAAGTCCCCCTTCGATCGGGGGATTTAGGGGGATCTCCGAGCAATAAATAGTTTTAACTGAACCGTATTGAATTATAAGTAGAATAGCAGGGGCTTAGAAACCGGGTTTTTTTACGGAAATACTGATTGTAACTCGCAGATTCGGTAAAAAACCCGGTTTCTCTGTCGGAGTTCGGCGAAAACTGAACTATCCGCCCTTAAAAAAATTCCCTTATTTCAACATCAAAGCAACTTCCTTAGCAAAATAAGTCAAAATCAAATCCGCACCCGCCCGTTTGATACTCGTCAAAGTCTCCAAAATAATCCGCTTTTCATCAATCCAACCTAACTGAGCTGCCGCTTTTACCATCGCGTATTCACCACTGACATTATAAGCAGCCACAGGTAAATTAGTTGCTTGGCGCACTTGGCAGATAATATCGAGATAAGCCAAAGCAGGTTTTACCATCACAATATCTGCACCTTCTGCGATATCCAAAGCAATTTGATAAGTCTTTTTGTCTCCAAACTTTGGGGCAGAATCGAGAGCATCCCGAAACGGGCCGTAATAAGCAGAGGCATATTTTGCTGAATAAGCCAGGATTGCCGTATCGATGTATCCTGCGGCATCTAAAGCTTTGCGAATTGCACCAATTCTGCCGTCCATCATGTCGGAAGGTGCTACCATATCTGCACCAGCAGCGGCTTGAGAAACTGCCATTTTTACTAACACTTCAACAGTCGGATCGTTGAGAATTTTACCGCTTTCATCAACTAAACCGTCGTGTCCGTGAGTGGTGAAAGGATCGAGGGCTACGTCGGTAATTACAACTATTTCGGGGATGTTTTGTTTGATGGCTTTGACTGTTTGTTGCACCAATCCTTCTGGGTTGTAACTTTCGGTTCCGGTGTCGTCTTTTTTGGTTTCTGAGATTACTGGAAAAAGGGCGATCGCACAAATTCCCAAATTCCAACATTCGGCTATTTCTGTTAGCAATAAATCCAGGGAAAAGCGATAACAACCAGGCATGGAAGCAATCTCAACTTTTTGCCCTTCTCCTTCCATCACAAACATCGGATAGATGAGATCGTCAACTATCAGATGATTTTCCCGTACCATGCGACGCAAACCGGGGGTGCGACGCAGGCGGCGGGGACGGATGGCGATCGGGGAGGGATTGCGATCGTTCTCTGTGGGAACGGCGGACTCGACGTTATTTGCGGAGGACATAGGAACTAAGTTGGTAAAGAATGATAATCATTATTATCACAGTTCCGTCACCCAAATTTATATTTATTAGGAATTACCCAGCAATTTGAGTTAATGAAACCCTAGCCCTATATTGAATTAAAGCTGGCACAATGCGGGAACTTGCCATTCTTGCACCAGAAAGATTTCGACCAACAGGCCCTACTTGCAAAGCGGCTAAACCACCCATAATAAATAACTCGCATCCTGGCCAACGCAAATACTCATCCAAAACAGGCAATCCTTTAACTATTTTAGTTGGATAAGTTGCTAAAATTTCTGTCAGCAATGGTTCGGCTGTTACATCTAATTTTGTTCCTGTTGCTAACCAAATTATATCAACGAATAGCTGATTTCCATCCTGACAGTAAACAGTCCATTGATTGTTATCCCATTTAACGTCAATAATTTGACATTCTGGGTGAAATTCAAGACACGAATCCCGCGAAATCCGACGCAATTGTGTCATAATTTTAGGAGTCAAAGATCCGCCGTTACGAGCTTGTTGAATCATCTCCCACCGTTTCTCCCAGTCTGGTTCATTTTCAAAACCTTTGAGATATTTTGGCCCTAACCAACCCGGTTCGGCATCAAATAATTTTTCTTGCAACTGTCGTCTTGACATTAATATTACTTGGGCACCGCGCCCGATCGCACCTACTGCCAAATGTCCGCTAGTTAAACCGCCCCCAACGATTAAAATCCTTTCTCCCTGCAACTTTAATCCCTGCAAATTAACTTGATGGGAATGGCAAAGTTTGTCTGGTGGATAGGGCGTTTGAATTTGATTTGTCCACTCCGGTAGTTGGGGTTTACCGCCGCCTGTGGCGATCGCAACACGACGCGCAATTGCACTTTCTCCATCCTCAAACCAAAGCCTAAAACTACCCCGCAGCGGTTCAATCCGAGTTATTTTTGCCGTCAGGACGCGATCGCCCAATTCCCATCTCTTAACCACATCGCCACAAAATTCCTCAAACAACCGACTTCCTGGCAAATCGTAGGGCGCAAACAATTCGTTAGGGCGAGATTCGGCAAACCGTCGCAACTCAAAAGCATTGGGATCGGGATGGTGAACCGCAGGCGATCGCAAGTGTGGAATTTCCAAAGCCGCAAACTGCCTCTCCCACTGAGTTAGCCACCTACCACTGGGGTCAAAAACCCAAAATTTGCCCCGCTTCTTCTGGCATTTTTGCAGCAAATGAGTAACTAGGGTTAAAGCGTGAGGCCCCGCCCCGACTACCGCTAAATCGATTTGCGATCGCGTAATACTGGTGATTTCCATTTCAGTTTAGGTAAGATTTTTTACCGCAGAGAGCGCAGAGGGCGCAGAGGGAGGAAAGGAAAAGAGAGAAATATGGTAATCCAATATGACTCTCTTTTCTTTGTTCAGCCTGCAAACACGGAAGTTTTCGCAGATAATTATAGCTAGTGAAAGCTTGATTTGTGCGCGATTAAACTCATAAATTCTTGACGAGTTCTGGAATCTTCAGCGAACACGCCACGCATCGCTGAAGTCGCAGTCCAAGAACCTGGTTTTTGCACACCGCGCATTACCATGCACATATGAGTAGCTTCGATAACGACTGCTACACCTTGAGGTTTTAGCAGTCCTTGCAGTGCATCAGCAATTTGTGCGGTTAAGCGTTCTTGTACTTGCAATCTGCGGCCGTACATTTCACAAATTCGAGCAATTTTTGACAGTCCAATTACTTTCCCGTTGGGAATGTAAGCAACGTGTGCTTTGCCAATTATTGGCAGGATGTGATGTTCGCAGGAACTGAAAATATCAATGTCCCGCACTAATACCATTTCGTTAGCATTTTCTGTGAACACCGCTCCGTTGAGCAGTTCGTCGAGGGATTGACGATAACCTCCAGTTAGAAACTGCAAGGCTTTGACAACTCGTTTCGGTGTATCTCGTAACCCTTCACGGTCTGGGTCTTCTCCCAATCCTAGCAGCAATGTACGCACTGCTTGTCTCATTTCTTCATCTGAGACAGGGGGTTGAGATTGAGTAGGAATTGATGACACTACACCATTTGGAGAAGTCAGTTCTGGGCGAGTAGATAAAGTCATGCTTGCAGTTTGTGATAACAACATTTACAAAATGCAACATTAAAATATTTAGATTTTTTGGGATTAGTTTTATAGCTGACAATATAAAACTAGCCATTGATAGTTACACGATTTTTGCTGTCAAAAAACGCGACTACTAACGGCGGAATTAAAGGTAAAATATTTCGGGTATAACCCCGACTTCTTGAAGCAGTCGGGGATCTGTGATGCTTAGATTGACGAAATCTTAAACTAAGCAACTGTTAAGTTGTTCTCGAATTTGAGCGGTATCTAAGTTACGACCGATGACTACGAGTTGATTTTTAGGTGAAGTCAACCATTCGTAAGCATTTAGTTCATAGCGCGCGCCGCTAAGTTGAAAAATGTGTCTCATCGGACTCTCTTCAAACCAGAGAATGCCTTTTGCCCGAAATACATCAAAGGGCATTTCTTCGGTGACAAATTCTTGAAATTTTTGGAGATCAAAAGGTCGATCGCTCTGAAATGATAGCGAAACAAATCCGTCATTATCTAAGTGATTGGAGTGATGTCCATGATGCTCATGTTTGTGATGATGTTCGTGATGCTCCTCGTGATGATGTTCGTGATGATGCTCGTGTTCGTGATGGTGTTCGTGATGCTCGTGTTTTTCCTCAGTTTCAAAACTATCGAAAAGATCGGCTTGCGTCAAACCCACACCCAAAATTAAGGGTAAAGGAACTTCACCATGTTGAGAGTATAAAATTCTCGCTCCTTCCTTGATTGTGCGAATGTAAGCTTCTAACTCTTCTACTTTTTCTGAAGGAGCTAAATCAGTTTTGTTCAGCAGCACAATATCTGCGAATGCTACTTGTTTTAAAGCTGCTTCGCTGTCAAAATGATCGGTGGTGAATGTTTCGCTATCGACTACAGTGAGTACAGAATCTAGACTGGTTAAATCTCGCAATTCCGTGCCGAGAAATGTCAGAATAATCGGCAGTGGGTCGGCAATCCCGGTGGTTTCAATTACCATGCAATCGATGCGCTCTTCCCTTTCTAAAACTCGGTATACGGCATCGACTAAGCCTTCGTTGATGGTACAACAAATACAGCCGTTGCTCAGTTCTACCATGTCGTCTTCGGTAGAAATTAAAAGCTGTGAATCGATGTTGATATCGCCAAATTCGTTAACTAAAACTGCAACTTTTAAATCTTGGCGGTTTTTGAGAATTTGATTGAGTAAAGTCGTTTTTCCGCTGCCGAGAAAGCCGGTAATTATGGTTACTGGCATTCCTCTTTTGGGAAAATCGGAAACTAAATCTGGGGTTTGTATAGTGAGATTAGTCATTGTCCCTCATTGATTAATTGTAGAGGCCCTGCTGTCAATTTGGAACACTGCTAAGCATCCCAAGGTAATTGTCGATCGCACTTCATACCTGAAACACAGGTAATACGGGCGATCGCACCAGATCGTGTATGATAATCGTTCTCATTATACCCTAAGAGTTTCTTTACGCACAAGCCCTAGAATTAATGCACTATAATTGAAACCCCTTTTTCCCTCCATAATGCACTGTCTTAAATTGGACGCGATCGCTGTCAGGATTATATAGAGCGTAGCTTGCTACTCCAGGTTTGCGACCCACATTCCCCACTCCGATCGCCCTCCGTGCAGTTGCAGACACGGTTCCAGGTGGCTCCTGAGAGTCCAGAGTCTGCACCCAGTTATTGATAATACTTGGCTGTAATTGATACTCAAATGCTAAGCCCGATCGCCCGCAAAACAAAGTATTCGCATCAGCGCGAATCGCGCGATCGAGCATCACAGGCGGCGGAGTCTCCGGGGTAAGCTCATCAGACGCACCAACCGTACTCCCGTGAATCAACAAACAATCCAATTCATGAAAACCAAAATTCAAAGAGCGCAACCACTCTACAGTTTTCCGACTCACGGAATCCCAGAGCAACTTAATCGTATCTGCACCGTATTTTTCTCGCAATTCTGTCGCATCAGGGCTAGAACCTATTCCGTGTAAGTTGAAACACTGTTCTTCCCACCACCCGATACAGATTTGAGGTTCGATTTCTCCTCGTTTGGGCGATCGGACTCGCTGCACTAATTTTTCGCAATCGGGATTCGGGCCGACTAAATCGCCTAAAATATACAATTCGTCAACACGAATTCTCAGGCGCTTTATGTCAGCTAATACAGCTTCATAAGCAGCCAGATTTCCTTCAATTCCTGTTAGTATTGCCCAGTTTTTCATGTGTTTCAATTGTTAATTATCACGACCTTAAACCAATGTCAATAAAGGGCTATGGGTGGGGTTGGGGCGGGTTTATTTAACCTATCTGCAACCTTTAAGGTTATTGGTGAACCCGCCCCTACAGATAATTGAGATTTGGCAATTGCTTCATTCCTCGCAATGACTAATGACTAATAGAACTCTTGCAAAAATATAATGCACCCCACCCCAACCCTCCCCGAACTCGCGGGGAGGGGGCAAGATTATTCTTGTTTCCCCCCTTAATAAGGGGGGACTAAGGGGGGTGAATTTGACGAGAGCAAGAGGTCTATTAACTATCTCTCACAAACATGAGTCGGGTCATCCGCTCTTTCGGCATATTCCAAACCTCTAGCCAAACGCCATGCAAAAATCGGCGGCAAACCTTTTTCAATAATTGCAGCGCAAGTAGCCTGATAGTCATATTCCACTTCTCGCAATGTCACCTGTTGAGCATCAACATCGTAAATAACGTAGGTAGCATTCGGTCTACCGTGGCGCGGTTCTCCTACAGAACCAACATTCACAATCCGCTTTAAAGGAGCTGTGAAACTTAAATCTTTGTCTCCTTCAATGCTCGGCCCGCTGACTCGAACTTGCATATTTCCAGCGTCTAAAGTGCGGACGTAGGGTACATGAGTGTGACCGCAAAACAGCAGGTCAGCACCGGCCGAAAATACCCGCTCTAAGGCCGAAAAAGCATCCATTGTTGGCAGTAAATATTCATGATTGCTGTGAGGGCTACCGTGGACAAAACACATATTGTCTTCTCGCAAACTGTGTGGCAAAGTAGCTAAATATTCTCGCGTTTCTGGGAATATTTGACTGTTAGTCCATTCGTGAGCTAATTTGCCTCTTTTTTCTGCTAAAACTGAGGGATAGCTACATTCGCAGGAGTTCAAACCTTCGACAATATCTTCGTCCCAACAGCCTACGCAGGTGGGAATGTCGAGGGAGCGAATCATTTCGACGACGGCGTGAGGATGCGGGCCGTAACCGACTAAATCTCCGAGACAAAAGATTTTGTCGGCTTTTTGTTCGTCAATATCTGATAAAACTGCATTTAAGGCTTCGTAGTTGCCGTGAATGCAGGACATAACTGCTATTTTCATGTTGTTTCTTCTCCTAATGAAAGTGATTGTTTGACTTGTTGTTGGTAATTCAACATGATTGTTTCGGAGAGACAGCAATCTTCTAGGGTTTCTCCTAATGCTGTTTCGTCGAGATTTTCGCCGACTATTTCTATGCCGCTAAATCTTTGGGGACGGCCTTCGAGCCAGCGGGGAAGTGGCAATTCTTCGTGGGCGGTTTCTTGGAATTTCGCGGCGAAATCGAAGTAAAAAGATCGCCCGTCGGCTATGTCAAAAATGCCTTTGGCTCGGTGGATTTTGCCGTAGGCTCCCTGAGTCATTTCTTGGTACCAGAACATATCGAGGCTGGCTGGATCGAGGACTTGTCCGCTAGCGGGGCTGCGCCAAATTGATAGTTTTTCTGGTTCGCCACTAACGGCTATTCCTTCGACAATGACATCACCCCACTGATGCCATTCGGTGTCTTTGATGTCTGTGGGCACAACGGCGATCCGACGACTGGGGAAGCTTTGGAGCAGGTTTTCTAGTGTTGTTAGTTGCAGGTAAAATCCTAGTTCGATGTAGGCTGAAACGCCGTTTTGCAGGTGTTTTAGGAGTTGGGACTCTTCGCCGTCTGTCAGGGTTGGGATTTGCCCAAATTCGGCGGCGATGCAGGTTTGGTCGATCGGCACATTGCCGGTTCCGGGACTGAAATATAGTGCTGGACAGGTTTCGGCTGCTAACTGCTGTCGAATCCAGGTTGTTTTGCCACTTCCGGGCGGGCCCGCTACGGCGGTGATTGTAGGTTGACTCATAAACTCAATGATAATCGTTCTCAGTCAATTCTGTTCTTAAATATTTAGATTTAATTTGGCGATCGGGCAGGATGTGCGATCCACAAGATCTTAGCGTTTCGAGGTGGCTCAAGACCTACGGGCAACTCCTGTAACTAGCATTACCAACTTTGATGCGTCAACTCACTGTAATAATCGCGATCGGCCCGCTCTCATCGCCTAAAATAACACTTAACACTTTAAGAATTATACCATGACTAAACCTACTGCAACTCTTTTAATTTCCTGTCCCGATCGCAAAGGACTTGTCGCCTTACTTGCCAATTTTATCGCCTCCCATAATGGCAATATCATCCACGCCGATCACCATACAGATTTTACTGCGGGATTATTTCTGAGCAGGCTAGAATGGCAATTAGACGACGGTTTTGACTTGAAAACCGAAGAAATAACACCGGCTTTTAGTGAAATTGCCAAGGATTTACAAGCCAATTGGCAATTACATTTTTCCCATAAAATTCGACGAATCGCACTCTGGGTAAGTCGTCAATATCATTGTTTATTAGACTTGATTTGGCGACAACGAGCTAAAGAAATCATGGGTGAAATTCCCCTGATTATCAGTAACCATGAAAATCTCAAGCCTATAGCCGCACAATATGGTATTGACTTTGAGTATATTCCCATTACCAAAGACAATAAAGCTATTCAAGAAGCACAACAGTTAGAACTTCTTAAGAAGTATAACATTGATTTAGTATTTTTGGCGAAATATATGCAAATTTTGAGTCAAGACTTTACGATCAAATTTCCCAATGTGATTAATATTCACCATTCGTTTTTACCCGCGTTTGTGGGTGCAAATCCCTACGAAAGGGCTTATGAAAGAGGGGTGAAAATTATTGGTGCAACAGCCCACTATGTTACACCAGATTTAGATGCTGGCCCGATTATCGAACAAGATGTTGTCCGTGTGAGTCACCGCGATGAAGTGTCTGATTTGGTTCGCAAAGGTAAAGATTTAGAAAGAGTTGTTTTGGCAAGGGCGGTGCGATATCATTTACAAAATCGTGTTTTAGTTTATGGCAATCGCACTGTTGTTTTTGCTTGACAATTAAGTCTCGCCCAGAACCCCCTTAGCTCCCTTTAATCAGGGGGATTGACTCGTTCCCAGGCGTTGGTTTCAAGTTAACGCTCTTTTCCTCGATCCGGCAGGGACTTAAGTCCCAGCCTCAAAGCTTAAGTCCTCTGAAGAGGACTGAAGAATTCATTAGTCCTCTTTAGAGGACTTAAGCTTTGAGGCTGGTTTCAACCCCTGCCGGACAGTCGGTTTAATATTAATTTGACACCAATGATTCCCTCCCTCTGCCTGGGAAGGTTGATATTGAGGCTGTGCCTCGAATCAATGTACAAACAATTCCCTTGAACATCGGTGCGTGACGCTCAATCATCCTTTGTCACGAGTCAAATACTTTTCTCTGTCACGCACCCTACAAATTACTAATTGCTAAAAGGTGGTAGCTGAAGTAACTGGTTTTTAGCAGGTGGAAGTTGGGCGGGATTTCTGCCAGTTTGAGCGGGTGTTTGGCGGATTTCGATCGCACTTTCTCCCGAATTTCCAGTGGTAACAGGTACTATCTCCAAAGAATATACTGTCTCTGTCTTTACAGCGGCAGGAGTTTTTGCCTTCGTGAGCAAGTCAACCGCATCTCCGAGGGCGCTAGTTAAATTTTTGCTGGTTTCGGCGTGGCGCGCTTCTTCTTGTTTCAGGGCTTGAGTCAGTTGTTTGATTTGTTCGATCGCCCGATCGCGCTCTTGGAGTACCATAACTAATTTAGCCTTAAGTTCCCCCACTGTTTGCAGTTGTTCCACTTCTTCCAGGCGAGCAATTCCAGTTGCTTCGCCTTCCGATACAATGGGAGAGAAAGTTTGGAGTTGCTGTATTTGTGTTTCCAAATTGGCGATGCTTTGCTGAGTTAATTTAGCATCATTCCGCCGCTGTTCCGCTTCGGTATTATAGAGTTGGCGCCACTGAGCCGCGCTTTCACTGGCTTCATCGCGATCGCGCGAAACTTCTGTTAACTGCTGTTGCAGCCGCTTGATTTCATCTAACCACTGTCTGACATCTTGAACCATATTGATTTTAGATTGGGGAATTGGGAATTGCGAATTGGGAATTGCGAATTGCGAATTGCGAATTGCGAATTGGTAATAGCTTAATTAATTATGAATATTTATTACTGGCTGCGCTACCTGATTTTAGCTTTGTTTCGGGTGCTTTGGAAGCTGCTGAGAGCTATCAAACAGAAATTTAGTCACTTTTGGCTATTTTGTCGGTGTTTGACGTGGCGCACGCTCAAGGAAGTGTGCGTGAAGGCTGGAGAGCAGCGGTTGCCGGGGCTATCGGCAGAAATGGCCTACAATTCTATGCTGGCGCTGTTTCCGGGGCTGTTGGCTGTGTTATCGGCGATCGCCCTTTTTGAACCTTTGCGATCAACACTTTATCAAATCGCCGGTCTTTTGGGCGAAGTTATACCCGATGACGTGCGGAATTTGATTCGTAGTTCCCTCAAAGAAATCCTTTTATATCGCAACCAACAACTATTTTCCCTCAGTTTTGTAGCATCCTTGTGGGCTTTTTCTGGAGTAATGAGCGCGGCGATGGCGGCACTCGATCGCATCCATGAAATTCCGCCCGATCGCACTCGCCATTTTTTGAAGGCAAAACTGATTTCTTTGACCCTGAGTATCGGTACAATTATACTATTAATTATGGCATCGGGAGCAGTATTTGTCAGCGATTTAATTGTACAAGCTATTGCCCGCGAGAGTTGTCTGCTGGAGTCCGTTGCTAATTGCAATTTAAAAGATGTTAAAAATTGCTTATCCTTGGTGAAAAATTGCCCTTTGGAGTCGCAACTGTTGGCTGTTTGGCGGTTGTGGCGTTGGCCGATTGCTTTGGGAATTATATCAGTTGCCTTTGCTTTTATTTACCGCTATGGGCCGAGCCGCCACCAACGAAATATACCGAGTTTTTCTGGTGCTGTTTTTGCGGCTGTTTTGTGGGCGCTGATTTCAGCTTTGTTTCGCTTCTACGTTTTGCATTTGGGCAATTACAGTTGGACTTACGGGACGATCGGCACTTTTATTGTTTTGCTGTTGTGGCTAGATCTTTGTTGTTTGGTAATGCTGATCGGAGCGCAATTGAATGTGACTGTTGGAAAGGCTATGAAACTCAAATAATGGGGAATGGGGAATGGGGAATGGGGAATGGGTTGTTGTCAGTAGTTATTTGTGATTTGCGACCAATAACCAATAATCAATAACTGTTATTACTTACCGGATCGCCCTTTACCTACGCAGTAGAGTGGTGAGGATACCCGCAACAAAAGACAGCAAAATCAGTATCCAAATCACCACACCCGGAATGAATGTCAAGAGGCCAACGCCTCTGAGAATCCAAACTAACAAGGTGATGCCCAATATAGCCCAAAATATGCGGGTAGATAGTCGCATTTGAAATCTAGGAGAATTAGTCATGTTGAATATTAAAGTTTTGTCTGGATCGATGATAGCTGTTTTGTTGGCGATCGGCTCTTATTTGGGAGCAATGTCAAATCCCGGTGTCGCTGTGGCGCGTGTGGATACCAATGCGCAGCCAAAAGTGGCTAATGCTGCTCAAAAAGCTGCTTCTGCAAGTGTAGCAATTAGCGATCGCACAATGGGAGCGGCCCAGGTGGGGATGACTTTCGGACAACTGAAAAAGACTTTGGGTGCGACGGCGCAGTTTAAGGTTCAGTCTCCTTTTATGGTTGACTTTGATGCTGTGGCCCTCAGCCAGTCGGGAAAAGTGCAATATCGGATTATTTATGCTGCGGGTACTAGGCTGAAAGATACGGATGTCATTGAACTTTTGATGACTGACAATCCCAATTATAAAACAGCTCAGGGCGTCGGGCCTGGAATGACTCTCAAACAAGCTGAGGCAATTTACGGCAAGACTACTTTATCTTATAATGTGGATAATGAAATGAGAGAAAATGTGGTTTTTGCCAATCAACCGACTCGAAAAATTATGTTTGTTCCCAAGGCTGATGGAAAGCAATTTGCCGGGGTTTATGGCGCTGGTAAAGGGGGATTTTTTCAGACTAATAAGTATCAAACCAATGCTGTAATTAAGTCTGTGATGGTGCGGAAGTAACTCGGCGATTGAAATCGCGTCTACAAAAACAAAGTCACTCGGCGATTGAAATCGCGTCTACAAAAACAAAGTCACTCGGCGATTGAAATCGCGTCTACAAAAACAAAGTCCGCCTGCGCGGACTCAAGAAAATAGAAATTAAGGATTAACTGTGGGGAACTCCAAATACTCTTCATTGTCAAGATAATCTCTGATATTTTCCAGTATTTGCGTCAAATACTCTACGACTTCTTCCTTAATTTCTAATAGTTGCTTAATTGTCTGATCTCGCCCAACTTCCTCAAAAGACTTAATGCCGTGCGCTAAGTCATTTCTATTACTTTAAACCATTAGCTTTGAGAGTTTTTGCTAACTCTGGATCGAGGCTTTGAATTTGGTATTGGCCCGGAGTATCGAGCAAAGCTAACTTAGTTGTCTGTTTTTCCAAGCTTTCCAGAAAAATGAAGTAATCGTTCACCTCTTTGGCGCGTGTATTAAAGTCTAAAAATACAGTATTCATGAGTGTGACATGGCAGTTAATTGCGGAAATATTCAATACGCGCCACTACATTTCTTAAACGGGTTGCCTCAGATTCTGTGCAGTAGGTAAAAGGGATTTACCTGGCCATTAAAATGATTGTATCCGTTCAAATAAATCTCTTCGCACTTCCTCATTCGCAGCTTTAGTTAATTGGATCGTCCGAACTGTCTTTCGGTTGAAGTTCCTCTGGCGAGGCATGAGTAAATCACTAAACTTAAATCCATTTAACTGCTCTATTTTTTTGAGTCCACTTAATGTTAATTCGTTGTTAACAAATCTAGTTAGGGTAAGAATGCGTTGTGCACCGTATACGATCTCTAAACGTGGTTCATCATTTTCATCATGACCGATATCAACAACGAATATAGAAGGTATTGGCAGCCCCCAAATTACCGATTCGATAAACTTTGATTGCCTTGCCTCATCCCAAATAAGTTCGCGTTGGTAGTCAGGAATAAACAACTTATTAGTATCATCGTTAATTCCTTCCATATATTTTTGAACAAGTATTTCGAGTGGATAGTCTCTCGTATCGTAATTAATTTCCTGCTGCTTGTCGCGGATTTGCATTTCAGCAGCATTTCTGTCTTGCAGCGTAATTCGTTCTAGTTGCGATCGCATATTTTTAACTAACGAGAAAGTGGTGTCGATATGATAATTTTACCACAGCCCAGGGTTGATGGAATCCTGTTCGGAGAATTTTAGTCTTGAGGCCAGCCAGTGTAAATTATGATTTGGCTAAGATGATGCGGTCGATCGCACTTACTAACAAAAAGTACGCGCGTGCGAAGCTATCCCGTAGGGAATCGCCAATGTTTAGTTAACTGAAACCGCCTCAAAAATTACCCTTTATAACGCGCTGGTGACGGGATTGGAAGGGCAGCCCAACGCGGATAAACGGTGACTGTCTCCACTTAAATCGAACACAACCTCAAACTTAACGTGAGGTATTGTTTGTCGCAAAAACTTGAAATGGCCGTCGGCATCGGAACGGCTGCGGAAGCGGGCAACAATTATCCATTGCTCAGAGGGTAACAAACGGGCGATCGCCCAACAGCACAAGCGTTCTTTGTACGTCATAATAGAATCCGTCTCCAGTGAATTGTTGGAGCCAGAGCCAGCCCGGAACCTTCCACAGTCAGGGGCTGGCTTTTGACTGTTTATAGGTTGCATCATAACATATTATAACGTATATTACAATAGTATCACGTAATATGACGTAATTCTCGATTTTAACTCAAAACAGCGTAAAATGAACTGTGTTGATATGTTTTGCAGTGCAACGAATGGCTTCACGGGGAAGAGTTACCGCATATCTGCCAGAGGAAATTCAAAAAGCTCTGGAAGAATGGGCAGAAGAAGAAAGCAGATCCGTTAGCAGTTTGGCAACGTACCTGCTGACGAAATCTGTTCGAGAGCGTCAAGAGTTGAAACAGGAAAAATCAAAAGCCGATCGCCCTTAAGCCTGGGTGCATCTGTGTTTGGCAAATATATCCGTAGGGGCGAAGCATTACGGCAATAAGTCTCTGCTTATAACCAATAAACTATCTGCCGTAATGCTTCGCCCTCACAAAATCGGGATGCTCCCGATCGCCCTTAAGCGATGCCCCATCCCTTGTGGCGCGGGCTTCCCGCCCGCCATTTATATCAATTCCGGTTGTATCGTCAGGTGATTTAACCGCGAAGGCGCTCTTGACGCGAAGGAAGAGAAGAGAGAGTTTAATACAGGACGATGAAGACAGGATTTTATATTACCTGCTGTTAAAAAAAGAACGATCGCCCATCAAAAAATAAGGTGAGCCGCAGCCCACCTTACTAAGATTATTTAACTGTCACCAACTGGGCCGGCAACCTTTTAAACGCCAACCTTTCATTCTCGATATCCACAAAAATCGTATCTCCATCCACAAAATCTCCCCGCAAAATACCCTTCGCCATTTGCGTTTCTAACTCCCGCTGAATTCCCCGCTTCAAAGGCCGCGCACCATACACCGGGTCATAGCCTATTTCTGCTAAGAAATCAAGAGCAGATTCCGACAATTTTAGAGACATTTTGCGATCGCCCAAACGTTTTTCCAGACGCTTAACTTGCAACAGCACAATCTGCCGCAATTCGCTCTTAGTCAAACTTTTGAAAATAATCATCTCATCAATCCGGTTCAAGAATTCCGGGCGGAAAGTAGCCCGCATCGCTTCCATCACCCGACTCCGCATTTGTTCTTCATCTCCCGCCACATCTAAAATGTATTGAGAACCGACATTCGATGTCATAATAATCACAGAATTCTTAAAGTCTACTGTATGACCTTGAGCATCAGTAACGCGGCCATCGTCCAGAATTTGCAGCATGATATTGAATACATCCGGGTGCGCTTTCTCGATTTCATCGAATAGAATCACCGAGTAAGGACGGCGGCGCACAGCCTCAGTTAATTGTCCACCTTCATCGTAGCCGACGTATCCCGGAGGCGCACCAATCAACCGCGAAACTGCGTGTTTTTCCATGTATTCCGACATATCAATTCGCACGATCGCCTCTTCTGTATCAAACAGATAAGAGGCTAAGGCTTTAGCTAATTCGGTTTTGCCCACACCCGTCGGGCCGAGGAAGATAAAACTAGCAACCGGACGGTTGGGATCGGCTAAACCTGCGCGCGATCGCACAATGGCATCTGCAACCGCAGTCACCGCTTCATCCTGTCCAATTACCCGCTTGTGCAGTTCATCTTCCAAGTGCAGAAGTTTCTGCATTTCCGATTCAACTAACTTGCTAATAGGAATTCCTGTCCACTTAGAAATAATCTCGGCAATGTCCGATTCCGTGACTTCTTCCCGCAGCAGAGTTTGACCTGTAGTTTGAGTTGCTGTTAGTTGAGTTTCCGCTTCTTGCAGTTGTTTTTGCAACTGAGTTAAGGTTCCATATTTCAATTCAGCAGCGCGGTTGAGGTCGTATTTCAACTCAGCTTGTTGAATTTCAATGTTAGCCTTGTCGATTTGTTCTTTAATCTTTTGAATGCTACCAATGACACCTTTTTCCGATTGCCATTGAGCATTCAAACCCCTTTGCTGTTCCTTGAGGTTTGCTAAGTCTTTTTCCAGTCTTTCCAAACGTTCAATGGAAGCAGCATTGCTTTCTTTTTGCAGCGATAGTCTTTCCATTTCTAGCTGCAAAATTTTGCGATCGATTTCGTCTAGTTCTTCCGGTTTGGATGTAATCTCCATTTTGAGTTTAGCCGCCGCTTCGTCCACTAAGTCAATGGCTTTGTCTGGCAAAAAGCGATCGCTAATATATCGAGTTGACAAAGTAGCCGCCGCCACTAACGCATTGTCGGAAATCTTAACGCCGTGATGCACTTCATAGCGTTCCTTCAAACCGCGCAGAATTGAGATAGTATCTTCAACTGTTGGTTGGTCAACATAAACCTGTTGAAAACGGCGTTCTAGGGCTGCATCTTTTTCCAGATACTTGCGGTATTCATCGAGAGTTGTAGCACCAATACAGCGCAATTCTCCCCTCGCTAACATCGGTTTTAGCAAGTTGCCTGCATCCATCGAACCTTGGGTCGCACCGGCACCAACAACCGTGTGAATTTCATCGATAAATAAGATGACTTTGCCATCGCTATCCATCACTTCTTTGAGCACTGCTTTTAAGCGTTCTTCAAATTCTCCCCGGAATTTTGCACCAGCAATTAATGCACCCATGTCTAAGCTAATTAATTGTCTGTCTTTCAGAGATTGCGGCACATCTCCGGTGATAATTCGCTGGGCGAGTCCTTCGGCGATCGCAGTTTTTCCTACTCCCGGTTCTCCGATTAATACGGGGTTATTTTTGGTGCGGCGGCTCAATATTTGAATCGTGCGACGAATTTCGTCATCTCGTCCGATGACTGGATCGAGTTTGCCTTGACGCGCTGCTTCTGTCAAGTCTCGGCCATATTTTTCCAGCGCTTCGTATTTGCCTTCTGGATTTTGGTCGGTCACTTTGTTGTTTCCTCGGACTTGGGTAATTATTTCTTTGAGTTTGGTTTCATCTAGTTTAAATTCTTGTAACAGATTTTTGCCAAAGCGATCGTCTTTGACGTATCCTAGTATCAGGTGTTCGACGGAAATAAATTCATCACCGTAGTCTTTTCGATAAGTTTCGGCGCGATCGAGTAAAGAGTCGAGAGAACGGCCGAGATAAACATTGTTGGTGCTTCCAGAGATTTTCGGCTGGCGGCTGATAAACTCATCGGTGCGATCGCGCAATTTGGCTAATGATACGCCTGCTTTATTAAATAAGCTGCTAGCAAGTCCTGATTCTTGTTCCAGCAACGCTTTCATCAAGTGTTCGCTTTCTAGCTGCTGCTGTTGGGCTGCTTTTACGAGTTCGGGGGTGCGGGAGAGGGCTTCCCAGGCTTTTTCGGTAAATTGGTTTGGATTATTTGGTTGCATAAATTTTAATTCCCTGAATTTTAAAAGAGCGATATTGTAAAGGCTAATGCTCGATCGCCGTATAATTGTCATTGTAGGGAGTTAGTGGCGATCGGGCGATCGGTATTCCGCTATCTGAAGATAGGATTTCCGTCCTTTCTCGCAGTCGATCGCAGATAATGTTGGGATTACTCAATAATTAATCCGTGTATCCGTTCAAAATCAGCGTCGTTCCTTCTTCCTTCTTCCTGAAGCGGTTCAGCCAGCGTAGTCGAAGGGCCTTCTTCCTTCATAATTGCATAGTCACCCGTTCTGGGAGGCTGACAGTAAAAGTTGAACCTTTACCATCCTGGCTTTCGACACTAATTTCGCCACCCAGAATTTGACACAAACGTTGACTAATTGTCAAGCCCAAACCAGTCCCTCCATACTTGCGAGTAGTTGAAGCATCGGCTTGAATAAAAGGCTTAAATATCTGCTGCAATTGCTCCTCTGTCATCCCAATCCCAGTGTCGCTGACTCGAAAGACTAAAACTTGAGCAGTATAGTATGAATTAGAGACAGAATCTTCCTTATTTTTATTCCTTTTTGTCGGTCGGAGTTTTTCAATTTTCATTCTTTCTACCCCAATGGTAATCACACCTTTTTCGGTAAATTTGGCGGCGTTGCTGAGCAAGTTGAGCAGAATTTGTCGCACTTTGGGCTGGTCTGCGTACATGGTACCTAGTTCACCTTCGGTTTTTAGTGCTAAAGCATTGCCTTTTTTTTCTACTAATGGTTGAGCCGTGGTCATCACTTCTTCAATCATTGTTGCTACATCGAAGTTTTCTAAATAAAGGGTGACGTGACCGGCTTCAATTTTGGAAATATCCAGGATATCGCTAATCATATCCAGCAGGTGTTTGCCTGCTGTTTGAATTTTTTGTAAGTCGGGCAGAAAGTCTTCTGAACCAGAATCTTGAGCATCTTCTTGCAGCATTTCGCTGTAGTTGATGATGGCGTTGAGGGGGGTACGCAGTTCGTGGCTCATGTTGGCGAGAAATGCACTTTTGGAGCGGTTGGCTGCTTCGGCTGCTATTTTGGCTTCCTGCAAGTCTTCTGTATATTCAGCTACTCGTTGAATGAGTTCGTTGAGCGAAATTGCTAGCAGTCCTACTTCGTCGGCGTTGGTGACTGGCGCTTGTAGGTCAAAGTTCGATTCTTCGGTAACTCGCTGAGCAATAAGGGTGGTGGCTTCTAGGGGGCCGGCGATCGCACCGCTGGTGTATGCTGCTAACATGGCTGCGATCGCTGCTGATATTCCTACAGAACAGATGAGAATTAGAGTTCCCAGTTTTTCAGCTTGGTCATAGGTTCTAAATACTTCGTCTGCTTTGTCGCGAAAAGTACCCGCTAGTTGGGCGGAATCCTGGGAAAACTTTTCCAGTTTAAAAGCGCTGTCCCCCGTCGCAAAATTATGCCAGTTGCGCTCGAACACCTGCTGCTGTTTGGGATTCAAAGCAGATAATTTCCCATTCCCCAATAGTTTCTGGACTTGTTGGAAGTAAGTTTCTACTACTTTATTGTTGGCTGTAGCGAACTCTTGAATTTTTTGATAATCTTGGACTACGCCCCGATTTGAAGTCTGCGGGAGGCTTTGCAGTTGTTCTAGTTGTGCGCTCATCTGAGCCACGCGACTGAGAAAGTCCGAGCGTTCGCGATCGAAAATTTGCGGTTTTTTCGTCAGACTCACCAGCCACAACTGGTGAATTCTGACTTCCTGGGCGATATTATTAAGGTTGGTCAAGATTTCAGCTTTGTCTCGCTCGATCGCCAGTTGTTCCCTAACCTGGTGTTTGCAATAGGATTCCACTACCCGTCCCGTCACCGCGCCCAACATAGCAATACTAATGACCAAGGCGTATCCGCAGCCGATTTTCTGCCTGATACCCAAGCGACTGAATAGATGCTTCAACCCTATTTGAGGAGGGTTCTGGAGTTGATTTTTCAAGATTAATGTTAAAGACATGGGCAATATACTCGTTACCCAGAAAGGCACTATCTAAATTGTAATTGATACCAGCCTGACCGTAAATAAGTTGTTAGTCGATCGACAAATTTCGTTATTTATGGGGTCCTTCCATAATTCCGCCACCTGCTCTACTTGACATTTGGCAAAATTCATGAGTGTTAACCGTGGACTGTTAACCAAAATCAGCCAGGTAAAAAGTCCCCGGAGTCAATGTAAAATCCCCCGCACCTGACGACGGGGGGAATATCTGAAAATTTGCAACTTTCCTCTACTGGAAAAGTCGAATAACAGTCAACAGTCAACAACAAATAACTAAATCATTTCTTACGAAAATCCCAAGCTGGCACAAACTTGGAATCTCCCCAAACACCGCGTCGATTTTTCTTAGCTTCGGCTTCGGCTTGTTCCAGAATACTTGCGCTGGGACAGTTTTTTAAGTAAGGACGATAAACCATTGCTAGTCCTTCGCTAGTCAAAACTTCTTGCACAAATGTGCCGTTTGGTAAGCGAACTTCGCTGATTTGGCGCCCGTAGCGATCGGTATCGGTGACAGTCAAAACCACTCGATCGCCTCCTTGTTTCACTAGCTGCTGAGTTCTTTGCTGCGCTAAATTTCCCCACTTAAATTGATTTTTTTGGGCTGCTGCTTTGCTATTCTTTTCAGCATTTGTGTGAGCAACTTCCGGTGCATCTACACAGGCAAAACGCACTTTGATATCTTTCCCAGCACTATCGATGGCGACAAGGGTATCGCCATCGCTCACTCGTTTGACAGCATAGTTATTTGCTGCTAATTTTTGGGGACACCCGAATAGTAACAATACCATACTTAAGGTAATCAATCTTGTCATAGTTTGGGAAATTGTGATTTTTCTTGGACTCATCTTGCTCTGTTTTTATTTGGTTTCCATCCAATTTTTGCCCGCGTGGATGTCAACTATCAACGGTACACTCAGAGGTAGGGCATTTTCCATGGCATCTTTGATTTTTGGCTGCAATTCTTCCCATTCCTGGGGAGGTACTTCAAAGATTAATTCGTCGTGAACTTGCAGCAGCAATCGCGCCTGATAGTTTTGCAAAACTTGGTTGACTTCAATCATGGCAAGTTTAATGATATCAGCACTGGAGCCTTGGATGGGAGCGTTGGCTGCCGCCCGCAAAGATTGGGCATCATCTCTACTGAGAGATTTAAGTCTATCGGGGTGGATGTCTTGGGGGTTAGTGCCTTTTAAGTCGCTGAGGCGATCGAAGTTTAAGTAGCGGCGGCGGCCGAGTATGGTGGAAACATAGCCAAGGGCGATCGCCTCTTTTTTGACTTGCTCCAAATATTCAAATACTTGACTATAACGCTGGTTAAATCGTTCAATAAACTTTTTACCATCTGCTGAGCTTTTGCCCATAGATTTACCAAACTTAATCGCCCCCATCCCATAAATTACCCCAAAATTAATAGTTTTGCCAAACCGTCTTTCATCCGGCGTAACATCCTCTTTTTCAAATAATAATTGAGCGGTGACTGTATGCACATCTCGGTTATTTTGATAAGCTTCAATTAACACAGGTTCTTGACTCAAATGAGCTAAAATTCGCAGTTCAATTTGAGAATAGTCAGCCGACACCATCAGCCAACCTGATTCTGGTAAAAAAGCCTTGCGAATTTGCCGCGAAAATTCGGTACGGATGGGAATATTCTGTAAATTTGGATTGGAAGAAGAAAGCCTGCCCGTCCCGGTAGCAGTTTGGTTAAAATCTGTATGCACTCGCCCGGTATCCGCCCGCACTAACTGCGGCAAAGCATCGACATAGGTAGATTTCAATTTGGACAATGTTCGGTGTTCTAATAAATCGTCTACAATCGGATGGTCTCCTTGGAGTTTATCCAAAACAGCGGCATCGGTGGAATATCCTGTTTTGGTTTTCCGAGATTTTTTCTGAAACTCTTCGGGGATTTTTTCTAATAAGATTTCGCTTAGTTGTTTTGGGGAGGCTAAATTAAACTTTCTCCCCGCTGCTTGATAGGTGTTTTCTTCTAGTTTGGCTAATCTCTGTTCTAGTTGTTGTGAGAGTTCTTGCAGATAGGCTGAATTGATGCGAATGCCGCGATGTTCCATTTCTGCTAAAATTGGTTCTAGGGGCTGTTCGACATCAAGCAGTAATCGATGTAAAGACTTTGATGGGGGCCCAGAAACCGGGTTTTTTGACGAAAATACTTCGTTATGACCAGCAGATTCAGTAAAAAACCCGGTTTCTTCAGTCGGAGTGCGTAAGTCCTGTTCATCTAATTCGGATCTGAGTTTATCTACTAATTGAAATGTGGTGTACACATCCATGCCGCAGTAGTCTGCTACTTCGGGAATGCTGATGTCAGCAATTGTTTTGTGTTTGGGTACTAATTCTTTGTAGCTTTTGGCGACAATTCCTAAGTATTTCCTGGATAATTCGCTGAGGCTGTGGCTGGTTTCGGGATTGAGTACATAACTGGCTAGCATGGTGTCGAAGATGACTCCTGTTAGTTTAATTCCCTGACAGCGGAAGATGAGGCGATCGAATTTAGCATTTTGCAGTGCTTTGGGATAATTTTCGCTTTCTAAAATCGGACGCAAAGTATTTAAAACTGTGGTTTTGTCTAAGTTTTTCCCTGTTTTATGTCCGGTTGGGATATAGGCTAAATCTTGTTCGCCGGTTCCCCAACAACAGCCAATTCCGACTAATTCGGCGTCTCGTGGTTCTAAGGCGGTGGTTTCGGTATCCCAGGCCACTGGTGTTGTTTTGTCTGTGCAGGTTTCTAGCAGTTTGACTAATTCATTTAACTGTTCTATGTTTTGAATTATCCGGGGTTTGATTGGTAATTTGTGTTCTTGTTGAGCTGATTTGGTGTCAGCATGAGACCAAAACCATAACTCGTCTGCTTCTGAATTTTCTAAAGAAACAGGCAAGATGCCTGTTCCACTATGAGTTGAATCTAAAGCAACAGGCAAGATGCCTGTTCCACTGTTGGAGGATATTCCTTCTTCATTCCCCCCTTGGGGGGGGTAGGGGGGGGTTCTTGTTCCTTCTTCATTCCCCCCTTGGGGGGGGTAGGGAGGGGTTTTTGTTCCTTCTTCATTCCCCCCTTGGGGGGGGTAGGGGGGGGTTATTCTGCTTGGGGGGGTTGAATTCTCTTCTACACCTCCAAACCGTTTTTGGATTTGTTTGACTTTGTTTAAAAATGTCTTAAATTCCAATTTTTCCAGCATCGGAATCAAGGCTGATTCGTCAAAACCGATCAACTGGCAATTTTCTAAGTTGATTTCTAAGGGAACGTCTTGGACAATTGTCGCCATGCGCTGAGAATGATAAGCAGCTTCTTTGCCTTCTTCTAGCTTTTTCTTAGTTGCGCCTTTAATCTCATCTATCGCAGCATAAATTCCGTCCAGGGAATTGTAAGCTTCCAATAATTGCAGGGCGGTTTTGTCGCCAATGCCTTTGACTCCGGGAATGTTGTCGGATTTGTCGCCGCAGAGGGCTTTGTAATCTATTACTTGTTGGGGCAATATGCCGAGTTTTTCTTGGACTTGTTCGGGACCGTATTCTTGGGATTTGCCTTTTCCCGATCGCCTTAATTCCTCTGTGCTTAAGTATAAAACGCTGATTTTTTTGGCGGTGTCTACTAATTGAAATAAATCTCGATCGCCCGTGAGGATTTTGACATCATAACCGGAGGTGCTGGCTTTGTTGGCCAAAGTTCCCAAAACATCGTCGGCTTCGTAGCCGGGAGCGGTGATGGCTGGTAAGTTTAAATAGCCCAGGAGTTCTTGGAGGTTTTGCAAATCGGGGATAAAATCTTCTGGGGTTTCGGCGCGGCCGGCTTTGTAGGTTTCGTCGGCTTCGTGGCGAAAGGTGGGTGTGGCGGTGTCAAAGGCGATCGCTATGTATTCTGGTGCGATCGCCGCCATGACTTCCAACAGGGACTTGAGAAAGCCGAAACAGACGCTGGTGGGAATGCCGGTGCTAGTTCGCAAACCTCCATCTCGACTTTTGGCAAAGGCGAAGTAGGAGCGAAAGGCCAAAGAGTGGCCGTCAACTAGGATGAAGGTGGGTGTTTTATTGGCGGACACTGGCACTGAGGGCGATCGCACGAAAGTATTTTCTCATTGTAGCTAGTTGTCGCCCCATCGTTCCTCAAGGACAAATCGATTTATTCCGAGTCAGTAATTCTCAAGTTCCACATCCCCTATCTAAAATCAATTGGCTGTGCAGCTTGCCTGAGAATAGTGGAAGATGTGAAGTACGATCGCACTTTTTCCAGATCGAAGTTTATGGCTGACATTGACCAATACTATGAAATCCTAGAAATTGAGCCTGGAGCCTCCTTAGAAGAAGTTAAGCAAGCTTACAGAGATTTGGCCTTTGTGTGGCATCCCGATCGCTTTGCCCACAACGATCGCCTCCAACAAAAAGCTCAACAAAGATTAGCAGAGATTAATCTAGCTTACGAGCAATTGGTGTCGTTTCTGAGTCAGCCGGAATTAAAAGCGATCGAACCTGCGTTTCAGACAGCAACAACCCCTGCACCTGTACGTGAAAAACTCAACAGAAGGGGCTTTATCAAGCCAAAAACTAGGGCAAATTTCAAAAAAAGTCAAAATTCTCCAAAAGCTACCTCGAAAAGCCAGAAAGGATTTAAAGCTGAAAACCGTCAAAGGTTTCCAGGGCGACGTGGCAATCTCCACACTCCCAGCCAGGCCCAGGCTACCTCGAACCGGAAACAACAATTTTCGATTCCATATTCCAAACCGCGAAACTTTGTTACTCCCAGGCGACAATCTCTCAAATATTCTGGCTTTCCTTGGTGGCCGCTGGCGATCGTCTTTGCCAGTTATGCTTTCACTAGCTGGATTTTGACGAAATCTGTCGCCCCGCTGTGGATGTGGACTTTAATCTGTGGTGCCGATGGGCTGTGGGCGGCGATTTTGGTGGCGGAGGGCTCGGTGACAGCGAGAGTTTGGTTGGCGGCTTTTGTTTTAGCTGGGGCGGTGGGGGGGTCGATCGCAGGTTTTCAGGCGGGAGGCGCGATCACAGGGATGGTTTGGGCTCTGGTAGGGGCTGGCTTGGGGGCGATCGCCACTTCTGAGGCTGAGTCTAGGCTGGTGGCTGGTGTGTTGGCTGTGGCGGGAGTCGCGACATTGACGGGATTGATGGCTGGAACTGCTTCTGGGGATTGGATCGGGACGATGGCGGGGGGTATCTGTTGGGGGGTTGTGGGCTTGCTGTGTGGGCTGATGGGGGAAGTATCTGTTAATTCTGAGAACCCTAGGGGGCTTGTAGGTTTAATTGGCTTGGGAGTTGGGGCGATCGCGGGTGCGGTGGCGCTGACTGGTGCCGAGAATCTGGGTTTAGCTTTGGTAATGGCGGGTTCTAAGGCTGTCTATGGGGCTTGGGTGGCGATCGGGATTATTGCTGGAGTTGTGGCGAGGATGGTGGCCGCCGAAAGGTCGATCGTCTCCGGGAATGGGTTTTACACCTCTATTCTGTTAGTGGCTACTTCTGGTTTTGGACTGTGGTTAGGAAACTGGTTAGCCGATCGATTTTAGGGATTTTTTTGAATTTATTTTAAATGCCAGTGTTTACCGCTTTTCAACAGCGCTTCAAACTCATCGTGGGGCAAAGCCTTGCTGAAAAAATAGCCTTGAATTTCGTCACAATCGTGAGTACACAAAAAAGCCAGTTCCTGTTCATCTTCTACCCCCTCAGCCACCACCTTCATATTCATCGAGTGTGCCATTTGAATAATCGCGATCGTAATCGCTGCATTCTGACGATCCTCTGTAATATTGCGAATAAAACTCTTATCTATTTTCAGAACATCAAAGGGAAACCGCTTTGAATAACTTAAGGAAGCATATCCCGTGCCAAAATCGTCAATAGCCACCCTAATTCCCATTTTTTTCCACACACTAAAAGCTTGGGATACTGCTGTTTCATCTTGCAACACCAGACTTTCCGTCAATTCTAATTCCAGATATTTAGGGTCCAGACCAGTTTCTGTTAATATTTCACTGACTCTTTGCGTCAGATTTTTTTGATCGAACTGGCGGGCTGACACGTTCACTGCTACTCGTAGCAGACCCAAACCCTGCGCTTGCCAAGCTTGAGTTTGCCGGCAAGCCGTCTCTAATACCCATTCCCCCAAAGGCGCAATCAAGCCCATTTCTTCAGCCATTGGAATGAATTCTCCAGGGGAAACCCGTCCCATTTCTGGATGGTTCCAACGCACTAAAGCTTCTGCACCCACTATTTTTCCCGTCTTTATTTCTACTTTAGGCTCATAATAAACTTCAAATTCTGACCTTTTTAAAGCATTACGAAGACTAATTTCTTGAGCTAGTTTATTGATAGAATTAGTTGCAATATTTCTGGCATGAAATTGATAATTATTTCCACCTTTTTCCTGAGCATAGTACATAGCTGTATAAGCATTTTTTAGCAAATCCTCTGCATCCCTACCGTCGCCGGGATACAAAGAAATACCGATACTAGCCGTGACGTAAACTTCGCTGCTTTCTAAAATGATGGCTTGGGCGACAATTTCCAAAATGCTGTGAACAATCTTGACCGCATCCTGTTTGTCTTTAACAGGTTCGAGAACCAGCGCAAATTCGGCTGCTTCCAAACGAGCCGCCAGATTAATTTTGTTCCTACAGTTATTCAGCCGCTGAGCAATACTGCAAATTACTAAATCACCAATATGGTGTCCCAAGGTACTATTAATCCGGTTAATTTTATCTAAGCTGAGAGTGACAACCGGAATGAATTCTGACAATTCTGTTTGCTCATTTAATAGCTGACTTAGCTTTTCTCGCAGCAAGGAACGATTTGGTAGATTTGTCAAGCAATCATACTGATGTCGGTGAAGGGCTATTTGAATAGTTGTGTGCAAGTTTTTTTCTTCAAATGGCTTGATGATGCAACCAAAAGGTTTGGTAGAATTGACTCGTCGCAATGTATTCTCATCGGCATAAGCTGTGAGGTAAATCACTGGGATTTGAAAGCGCGATCTAATTTTCTCTGCCGCTGTTATCCCGTCTATTTCTCCCTGTAAATTCACATCCATCAGCACTAAATCTGGTCGCACTTCTGATGCGGCTATAATCGCTTCTTCCCCAGAATAGACAATGGCAGTTACTTGATATCCCAGACTTGTCAAACTGTCGAAAAGGTCTTCAGCAATGATGCTTTCATCTTCGACTATCAGTATTTTATTATTTGACATTAGGTTTGCTCTCCTGGTGCATTTCTGGTTGTGAAAATGTTATTTTGAAAACTGTCCCGGCAGTTTTTACAAGTTCTATATTCCCGCGGATTTGTTTAACCAAAGATACTACTAAACGCAAACCCAATGTGCGAGAATTTTTATAGTCTAAGTCTTTGGGTAAACCAATGCCGCTGTCGCTAACAACTAGCACGCAAACCCTGTCATTATCGAAACTGAAATCTATTTTAATTGTACCTTGATTTTGCTCTGGAAAAGCATACTTTAGGGAATTTGTCACAAATTCGTTGATAATTAATCCGCAAGGAACTGCGGTGTCAATATTCATAAAACATGGTGCAATTTTTGTTTGTAATTTAATTGCTTTGGCATTGATTTCATAGGCTTGGAATAAATTTTGGGCTAGGTTGTGGATATAATCAGCAAAGTCAATCTTTGATAAGTCTTTGGATTGATACAATTGTTCGTGAACCAGAGCCATTGACCTGACTCGGTTTTGGCTTTCTTTTAGCAGTTCAGTAACGTGGCTATCTTGAATATAGCGAGACTGAAGTTTGAGCAAACTGGAAATAACTTGCAGGTTGTTTTTGACGCGGTGATGAATTTCTTGGAGTAGCACTTCTTTTTCGGCTAGGGAAGCTTTGATTTTATCTTCATCTCGCTTGCGGTCTGTAATGTCGCGCACTACTGCTTGTAAGAATTTTTCTCCATTAATTTCCATGCTGTTTAACAGCACTTCTGCGGGAAATTCTGAACCGTCGAGTCGTTTGTGAACCCAGTCAAATCGACAGCTTCCTGTTGCCATGGCTGCGGCTATCTTTTGTTTAGAAAGAGTCTTTGAATCTTCTCCGTTAGGCTGAAATGGTGGAGATAAATCCCTGGGATTTTTACCATAAAAATCTTCTTTTCTGCTACATCCAAATATTTTTAATGTTGCGAAGTTGCAGTCAAAAAAGATCTCTTCATTTAGCAACATTACTGCGTCGCTGGTGGCTTCATAAAGGCTCCTAAATTTGTGTTCTGATTCTTGCAACGAAGCAATTAATTTGGTTTTTTGAGCTTCGGCGCGTTTGCGATCGGTAATGTCGATTCCTACAGACACTGCTGCGGTTCCTTGATGATATTTTTGAGCGACTATTAAATAGTTGCGCAGGGAGCCGTTAATTTGTATTTCTATTTCTTGGGATGTTTCCCGATCTGAACTTTCAAAAAATTGCCGCAGTAGTTGTCCAAAGTTAGATCCTCGTTCGAGAAACCCTATTTCTTCACCAACAAAGCTTTCAGGAGAACGCTTGAAAGAAGTTGCTAAGTGCTGGTTTACTCCTATATACCGCAAATCTGAATCGATCCAAGAAATTAATCCCGGTACGGCATTTAAAACTGCCCAAAGTTGGTCGGTTGTTTTTTCTAGAGCTTCTTCCGATCGCTTGCGATCGCTAATATCTGTCGCCGTACCAGTTAGTCCTAAAATAGTGCCGTTTTCGGCTTGGTTAACGATGCTGTTTACCCGCAGGTGAACGGGAGTGCCGTCTTTACGAAGATGTACTGTTTCGTAAGCATAGTTAGGTGCTGGGGGCTGAAGGCTGGTGTTATCTAAAAGTTGTTCAAATATTTGTATTTGTAAGGGTTTGTGTTCGGGAAGCAAAAATTCGGTGAAACTGCGCCCGATCATTTCTGGTGGTTCATAACCGTAGATGCGTTCCGCGGCGGCATTGACAAAGGTTAACAAGCCTTGAATATCGACAGACCAAATTAATTCTTGGGAGGTTTGGACGAGATTGCGATACTTTTTTTCGCTTTCGTAAAGTGCTGCATGAAAGTTTTTTGTTTGCTGCTGAAGCTGGCGTTGTAATTCTTGATTTGCTTTTTGCAATGCCGCTGGCGATCGCGATCCATCCCCTATTTCCGTAGAAACACCGACAGCACCGACAACTTCGCCCTGGGAATTGTATACAGGTGTCGATCGAATTTCGTAGATTAAATCCCCCTGTTGGGCATTCCAATAGCATGAGTTTCCCGCCAATACCCAAGTCATATTTTCATAGATATCTGGATGGTGATTGTAGACTTCAAAAATCGAGGTTCTGGTGAGTTCTTCTGGCGAAAAACCCAAATTTTCTCGTCCTTTGCCTTCGGCAAGCGTTAATTTGCCGTTTTTGTCTGTCGCCCATAGCAGAATCGGAGCAACACCCATCGCTCTTTGCCAAGTCTCGTTGGCTGTTTTGAGGCGATCGATTTCCCCTTGAAGTTGCTCGCGGGTGTTGTTTAATTCTGCTGTTAGCTGCTCTACTATGAGCTGCAAGTTAGTAGTAGTGTCTGACGTTTGCGCCCTCGCACAGGAGCAATAGGTTGATTTGTTAGAGTGTGACATAGTTTCTCTGAGAGGCACTCTGATTTGTATGCAAGCGTATTTTTAAAGCATAAACTTTTCCTGTCAACTCTTACCGTTAACTGGGATACTCATTTTGTAAATCAGGGATATTATAAAGCTTGTTTAAAGCAATTAGGAGTTACCTCTCGTTGCGCTGTTGTGCTCCCAATCGATCGACAACAGGCTAAATAATTACTGCTAATCAGTATTTTTACGTCTATTATGGCTAGACTTGCCAAAATCAATTCCGTAATCTTCACCTTTTGTCTATCCCAGAATTGTAAAGTTATGATTAATGTGCGTAAATATACTGAATATAGTCCTTAGTTATTGGTTATTAGTTATTGGTTATTAGTTATTGGTTATTGGTCAACTGTCAACTGCGGCGCGCCGTGTCCTTCCACCCTTCGGCTACGCCGTTAGACCAGCGGAGTCGAAGGGTCAACTGTCAACTGTCAACAATTTTCCCTACAAATCAGCAGCGTGCTGCTTCAATTCATCCAAAGAAACGTATTCCAAAGTTAAGGCGTGAGTCGCTGACAAAACCACCTTGGGTGCAACTCCAGCATCCATCGCTTCCTTCCAGCGTGACGCACATAAACACCAACAATCCCCTGGTTTCAAACCGGGAAAATTAAATGCGGGGACCGGAGTTATCAAATCATTTCCCCTCGACTTGCTAAATTGCAAAAAATCTGCTGTCAATTGAGCACAAACTGTGTGAGCCCCATAGTCGCCACCACCTGTATTGCATTTGCCATCCCGATAATATCCAGTCATGGGCGACGTGCAGCAAGTTTCTAATTTTCCACCCAACACATTTGTAGCTTCTGTCACAATTTCCACTCCTTGATACAAATATTATCTCTAAATTATACCTCGGAGTTTGAGCAATAAAAATGTTAGAGATTTTTGGTCATGGCAAAGTTAATAAATTTTTGCCCTCTCCGTGCTACCTCTTGTTGTTTAATTACCCGAAAATCTTTGTTTTCAAAGAAGGGTTTGGCTGTAATACTGGCTTCGGTAAATATTGTTTTTAGTCCTAATTCTTTGGCTTTGGCTTCAATCTGTTCTAATATTTTTGTGCCTACTCCTTTCCTTTGAAAGTCCTTGTGACAGTAAAAGCGATCGATATGACCGTTGATTTCTAGTTCTCCAAAACCTAGAATTATGTCACCTTCTGTCGCTACAATGGTAAACTTATTGCTTAAACTTTTAACCCAATTTTCCCGGTCGATGTCAACAGGAGCCCAAGCATCTACTTGTGCTTTTGTGTAATCCTGGATATTTACTTGGTGTACGGTTTCATAAAACAGTTTGATAATTTGTTCGGTATCCCCTATTTCGTAGTTTCTGAATTTCATAGCTGGTTTCCAGAGGGTGCAAAAAGGCGATCGATACAGTTGGATTAATTTCTGCCACTTCCATTGACCCAAATAATTTTACTGTACCTCTTGACAAAATCTACCACTTTGTGCAAGATTAATTATAACAAATGTTCGATATACCACAACCTAACTCAACAGCTAAACCTAAGCTAGGACTTAGGTTATAGTATATCGGATGTTCGATATAGTAATATGTTTCGATCGATTTTAAATTTTCGATAACCTAGGATCTAAAATCCACCATGTCAGATCGATCGACCTTATGCCAAAGATAGTTGACCACGAACTCTACCGCAAACAACTGTTGAACCAATGCTTTGAAATCTTTGCCGAAAAAGGCTATTCCTCAGTAACAATGCGTGAAATAGCCTCAGAAATTGGAGTTTCTACAGGCACGCTTTACCACTATTTCCCCAGTAAAGAAAGCCTGTTCGATCAATTAATTGAATATTTGAGCTATGAAGATACAAAAGAAGAAGCGCTGGCGGAATTAGGAAATCCACCAACCCTAGCCGAAAAGATTGAAAAACTGATGGAATATGTCTGTAAAAGTGAGGATTATATTGTCAAAAGTTTGTCAATTACTTTTGATTTTTGTCATCACAAAACTCGGCAAGAGGTTGAGAGTAATCAGGCACTTCAGGAAGCAGGAAAGCGCTATGAAGAAGCCGTAGGCTGCTACTTAGGCATCTCCAATCCAGAAATTCCGATATTTATCATCAACTATGTTGATGGTTTGTTGGGAAGAAGATTTTATCAAGGTGAAAGGATTTCTTTCAGAGAACAAGCGAATTTATTAAAAGAGATGTTGGTCGCTTATCTAGAAAAAACCAAGGGAAATAGAGGAGATATATGAACTTTCAAGATTACATCAAACCTCACAATCGATTGCTAACGGGATTAGTAATTGCTGGCGCTTTAATTAGCGTGGGTACTGCTTTTTACGGAATTTCTCAGTCGGGAATTATCAGTGAAAGTGCTGAACCTTTGCCTGTGGAAACAACTCCTCCAGCTAGGAAAATAACCGCTTTAGGAAGATTGGAACCCCAAGGAGAAGTGATTCGGTTGGGAGTATCGCAAAATCTCAATGGCGATCGCATTTCCCAGATTTTAGTCAAAGAAGGCGATCCGGTGAAAGCTGGGCAGTTAATCGCAATTTTGGATGCAGGCGATCGGCTAAAATCTGCCTTAGATGAAGCCAAAGAAAAAGTAAAAGTTGCCGAAGCAAATTTAGCAAAAGTCAAAGCCGGTGCAAAATCAGGAGAAATTGCAGCACAATCAGCCACAATTGGCAAGCTAGCAGCAGAATTGCAAGGGAATCAAACAGCACAACAAGCAACAGTCGATCGCCTCCTCGCCCAATGGGAAGGAGACAAAAGCGCCCAGCAAGCGACAATTAACAGAATCACCGCCCAGTGGGAAGGAGAAAAGAAAGCTCAAACAGCAACAATTAGCCGCATAAATGCACAGTGGAAAGGAGAAAAACAAGCACAAATAGCAGCGATTAACAAGTTGCAAGCAGAGTTAAATAATGCACAATCTGAATACGTGCGAAATCAACAACTTGTTGTCGAAGGTGCAATTTCTAAATCCGTAATCGACACCAAAAAGCTAGCCGTAGAAACCAGCAGCCAGCAAGTTAAAGAAGCTCAAGCAAATCTCAGCAGGATTAATAGTACAGCAACAGAGCAACTTGAAGAAGCCCAAGCCAATCTCGATCGAATCAACAATACAGCCAAACAGCAACTGAAGGAAGCCCAAGCCAATCTTTCGAGAATTAACAATACAGCCAAACAGCAGCTAAATGAAGCCGAAGCCAATCTCAAACGCATCAAAGGAAGTGGTAGCCAACAACTAGAAGAAGCGAAAGCCACTCTCGAAAAAATAGCCGAAGTACGCCCGGTGGACATAGAAGCAGGCGAAACAGAAATCAATAGTGCGATCGCCCAAGTCAAGCGCGCCCAAGCGGAATTAAATCAAGCTTATATCCGCACCCCAACTCCCGGAAAAATCCTCAAAATTCATACTCGCCCAGGCGAAAAAATTAGCGACGAAGGTATTGCGGATGTAGGAAAAACTGAGCAAATGGTAGTCGTAGCCGAAGTTTATCAAACTGATATTAGCAAAATCAAGGTTGGTCAAAAAGCAACTGTCACCAGCCAAGCATTTCCCGGAGAATTGCCAGGAGTTGTTAAAGAGATTGGATTGAAAGTCAGCAAACAAAATGTGTTTAGCAACCAACCGGGAGAAAACTTGGACAGCCGAGTAGTGGAAGTAAAAATTCACTTGAATTCTGAAAGTAGCAAACAAGTTGAAGGGTTGACAAACTTGCAGGTAATGGTAGCAATTCAGAAAGACTAAAGTCCCGAATCCGAACCTTTAAGGATGGAAAGTTATGGCAGAATTTGGTCCCGATCCAAACCTACCTTATCCCATGATAGACCAGTCGCGGGTAGGTTTCATCAAAAACTTTGTGAAATCGCCTAATATTATTGTCGGTGATTACTCCTACTATGACGATCCGACTGGTCCGGAAAACTTCGAGAAAAATGTACTTTACAACTACGGAAATGACAGATTAATTATTGGTAAATTTTGTGCGATCGCCACCAAGGTCAAATTCATCATGAACGGTGCAAACCACAAATTAGACGGCATTTCCACCTATCCTTTTCCCATTTTTGGCAATGGTTGGGAAACGGCAATGAATTTATTAATGGAACTGCCAAGTAAAGGAGATATTGTGATTGGTAATGATGTGTGGATTGGTTACGAAGCAGTGATTATGCCAGGAGTCAAAATCGGCGACGGTGTGGTGATTGCAGCAAAATCTGTGGTGGTAAAAGATGTTCCGGCTTACACCATTGTCGGTGGAAATCCCGCAGGTATAATCAAACAGCGTTTCAGCGATGCTGAAGTTGCACAATTATTAGAAATTCGGTGGTGGGATTGGCAAATTGACAAGATTACGCGCCATATTAACTTGATTATGAATAGCCATATTCAAGCACTGATAGATGCGGAATAAAAGGGAGCATCCCGATTTCGCATAGGCGAAGCATGACCGCTGTAAATCTCAGGCGATCGCTAATAAATTGTCTGCGGTCATGCTTCGCCCCTACGAATTACAAATAACAAATAACAAATAACAAATAACCAATTCCCAATTCCCAATTCCCAATTCCCAATTCCCAATTCCCAATTCCCAATTCCCAATAACCAATTCCCAATTCCCAATTCCCAATTCCCAATTCCCAATTCCCCATTCCCAATTCCCAATTCCCAATTCCCAATTCCCAATTCCCCATTCCCAATTCCCAAATTATATGTTTCGTAAAACACCCCTTGCATGGTTGCAAGTAACCAGAGAAAAAACCCGCCTTGCAGTTGCCATTGCCGGCATTGCCTTTGCAGATATCCTAATCTTCGTGCAACTAGGATTCCGAGATGCACTTTTCGATTCGGCCATCAAACCGCACCAAAGTTTACAAACAGACTTAGTGTTAATCAATCCTCAATTTGAAACATTTGCTGCGGTAAAAAGTTTCAAAAGAGATAGATTATACCAAGCCCAAGGATTTGAAGGAGTCAAATCTGTAACTTCTTTGCATATTGATATTGGGCGGTGGCGAAATCCCACCAATCGCACTACGAGAGCGATTTTAATTTTTGGAGTAGACCCGGGAAACATAACATTTAATTTGCCGGATGTCAACAAACAACTGCATCAAATTCAAATGTTTAATCATGCCTTATTCGACCAATCTTCGAGACCTGAATATGGCGATATTGCCCAAATTATCCAGAAAGAATCCAGCCTTGAAACTGAACTAAATAAACGCAACATTCAAGTATCGGGTTTATTTACCCTCGGCACTTCTTTCACGGCTGATGGGAATGTCATAGTCAGTGACTCCACATTCATGAACTTATTTCCAGAAAGGAAACCCGATGAAATTGATGTGGGTTTAATCACCCTTAAACCCGGTGCAGATATCAAAAAAGTCCAGTCTATGCTCCAAACTACTTTACCCAATGATGTTAAAGTTTTAACCTTGGCAGAATTTGCGGAAATCGAGAAAGCTTACTGGGCAAATGCTACCCCCATTGGCTTTATTTTTGGATTTGGTACAATCATCGGATTTATTGTGGGTCTAATTATTGTTTACCAAATTCTTTATTCCGATGTTTCCGACCACTTGGCGGAATATGCTACTTTAAAAGCAATGGGATATAGCGATCGCTATTTAGTAGGAGTCTTAATTCAAGAAGCTCTACTATTAGCAGTTTTAGGTTTTATGCCAGGAATTGTTATCGCGAATGGAATGTATTCTCTCGCACAATCTGCCACTTTATTACCAATTATAATGACCACAAACCGAGCAGTTGTTGTGTTAGGTTTGACGATTGTGATGTGTACAGGTTCCGGTGCGATCGCCCTTCGGAAACTTCAATCAGCAGACCCCGCAGACATCTTTTAATCATCTTTTAATCATCCCTAATTTTCGGTAAATTTTGCCCCAAAAATCCCCATGGAAACCCTAAATCTCCCTGCTGAAACCACCACGACAACCGAACCAGTAATTTCCGTCAAAAACCTCAATCACTACTTCGGTCAAGGGTCCCTCAAAAAACAAGCCTTATTTGACATAAATCTGGATATCAACCCAGGAGAAATAGTAATTATGACGGGGCCCTCCGGTTCCGGGAAAACCACGTTATTAACCATGTTAGGAGGCTTACGTTCTGCCCAAGAAGGGAGTCTCAAAATTCTGGGACAAGAAATAGTCTCGGCTAGCAAACATCAATTAACCAAACTGAGAAAGCAAATTGGGTATATTTTTCAAGCACATAATCTGATGACATTTTTGACAGCCAAGCAAAACGTGCGAATGTCTTTGGAATTGCATAAAGAAATGCTAAATCAGAATATGGATGCTTTGTCCATAGCAATGTTAGAAGCAGTGGGTTTGGGAGAGAGGGCTAATTATTACCCCGAAAATTTGTCAGGAGGACAGAAACAAAGAGTGGCGATCGCCCGTGCGTTAGTCAGCCATCCTAAAATAGTATTAGCCGATGAACCCACTGCTGCTTTAGACAAAAAATCCGGGCGAGATGTGGTAGAAATTATGCAGAAACTAGCCAAAGAACAAGGTTGCACGATTTTGCTTGTCACCCACGACAATCGTATTTTGGATATTGCCGATCGCATTATTTACATGGAAGACGGGCATTTAGTCACAAATGTCGCAGATTAAAGTCATGAAACTAGAATAGGCTGTATCACCCCTCGTACCAACTTTGCAGCGCCAAACGATGAACTTCCCGCCAGCTAATATTGTTAAGTCGGGCAATTTCTGCACAATCTTCGTATTCCGGCTGCACATTAGTAATCATTTCTCCACTCTTGGCAACTTTGATATGTACTGGGCCGTACTTGGTTTGAACTTTCTGGATTTCTCGGTGCAAAATAGTTCTTTGTTGAGTCGATCGCCTAATTCCCAAAGTAGTAGTTTCGCGAAATATCGTTGTTTCGCAAGCAGCCTGATGTTCGGGATGACAAATCACAGTTAACAACACCCCCAGCCGCGACTTTTTCATCACAATTGGTTGAGTAAAAACATCCAGAGCACCGCAGACAAACAAAGCATCAAAAACATAGGCGATCGCCTGGGGACTCAAATCATCAATTTGGGTTTCCAATACCATAATAGTTTCTTGGCAATTGGAAATGGGGAATGGGGAATGGGGAATGGGGAATGGGGCTACCCCCCCCTGGCCCCCCCCTTGGGGGGAAAGAATTCTGAATGGGGAATTGAGAAGGGGGAATGGGGCTACCCCCCCCTGGCCCCCCCCTTGGGGGGAAAGAATTCTGAATTGGTTAAATGCTTCCTTTTTTCTTTTTCTATTTTTCTTCTTTTGCCTTTTCTCTTGTTTCTTCTCTCTCCTCTTTTCCATCTCCCCTCCAATTGTCCCCCCTTGGGGGGGGTAGGGGGGGGTTGACTTCCCCCCTTGGGGGGGGTAGGGGGGGGTTGACTTGGACCCAATCCAGAGGCGCAAAATATTAGGAATTGCCAGCATTCTAGAACCGGCACCCAATCCGATCGCCTGAATTTGCATAGATGGTGGCGGGCCAAACCCAGAAGCCAGAGTACAGGCGATCGCAGTGCCCGTTGGCGTACACAATTCGCGATCGATCCCATTGCTATAAACCGGCACTTGGTGCATTTCCCACAAACGCATCACCGCCGGTGTCGGCACCACCAATCTGCCGTGAGCTGCTTTCACCGTACCGCCCCCAGTCGGCATTGCCGAAAAGTAACACTCATCAATATCCAACCAATCCAAACCCAAACAAGTACCGATAATATCCACCAGTGCATCCGTAGCGCCCACTTCGTGAAAGTACACCTCCTCTGGGGAGATACCATGTACGGCACCTTCAGCCTCTGCCAATTTCCGAAATACGGCCAAACTCCAGGCTTCCACTCGCGCCGGCAACTTAGCTGAGACGATGATGCGCTCAATTGCTGGCAAGTTGCGATGATGAGTGTGGCTAGTTTCGGCATCATTTTCGTGATGGTGAGAATGTTCGTCACCGTGATGATGGTGGTGAGTGCGATCGAATGTGGGCGATTCGGTTTCCGAGGGATCGAGGGTAGAGTCAGCAGCCAGATTTTGAGCTTTTTTCGGCAAATCCGCAATCAAATCCACATGAAATTTAGTTGCTTGTTGAGTATTGCGATGGACTAATTCGGTACGCAGTTGATACTCTGTCGAAATTCCCAGTAAATTTAGTTTTTCAATTAGGTACTCCAAGGGGACGCCGGCATGGACGAGGGCTCCCAGACACATATCGCCAGCAATACCGGTTGGGCATTCAAAATAAGCTATTTTATTCATTATTAACAATTAATTTTCATCATTGATTGTTTCAGCGGATATTTCCATCGCCCAATTAGCCTGCAATATCATAACATGGCAATTATTTACGAAGTGCATCCAGTTACACCCCAAAAAGACCGAATCGAGAAGATTAAAGCTTCCCTAAAAGCTGGGGCCGTAATGCTTTATCCGACTGATACGGTTTATGCGATCGGCTGCGATCTCAACGCAAAATCTGCGGTAGAACGAGTCCGGCAGATCAAGCAACTATCCAATGATAAGCCATTAACGTTCCTGTGTTCTTCTCTGTCAAATATTGCCGAGTATGCTGCTGTCAGCAATGAGGCTTACCGAATTATCAAGCGACTAATTCCCGGCCCTTACACGTTTCTGTTACCAGCTACCAAGTTAGTACCAAAGTTAGTAATGAACCCGAAACGCAAAACTACGGGAATTCGCGTGCCCGATCGCCCAATTTGTTTTACACTATTGGAAGCCTTGGGAAATCCAATTATTTCCACATCCGCTCACATGACTACCGATGATGAAGGTGAAGCACCTGCTGTCGCCCCCACAACAGAAAGCTTCGGCAAAGCTGAACTATTTGACTGTTTGGAAAAATTGGTAGATATTATTGTTGATGACGGTTCCGATCCTGGATATCAAGTATCTACCATCTTAGATTTAACAGACAAAGAACCGGTGATTGTTCGTCGCGGTTTGGGATGGGAAGCTGCGGCAGCTTGGGAACAGGAATAAGGGATAGTTGTGGTAATTCCACAAATTTCACTCTTTGTGAAACAGCCCAAAAATCCTATTTTTATAATCGTTCTACTCGTTACCAAACTCTTAGCATGGTAACGTCGCTCCGGCAGCTTTACCGACCTTTTTATTTGGAATCAAATAGGCCTAACGGGTGCATCTCAATGAGTGCAAATATATTCGTAGGGGCGAAGCATGACCGCTGTAAATCTCTGGTTATCCCTAATAAATTGTCGGCGGTCATGCTTCGCCCTTGCAAAATCGGGATGCTCCCGGCCTAGCCTCTAGATATGGGTTCCCAGGCTGAAGCCTAGGAACCAGTTAAAACCCGTTAAAGAAGTCAGAAATATCAAGTAATAAACTCAAAACTTCCTTAAGCTTCTACCTTAACTCCTTTCCAAAAAGCAATGTAGCCTGCAATATTTTTAGCAGCATCTTTCGGAGTAGGATAATACCAAGCGGCATCTTTATTAACTTGTCCACCAACTTCAATACTGTAGTAACTAGCGACACCTTTCCAACCGCAAGTAGTGTGGGTGCTGCTGTCCTTAAAATATTCAGGCTTGATGGCATCTGGCGGGAAATAAAGATTGTTTTCTACGACTTCGCACTTGTCGCTCTCGGCCAAAACGGCACCATTCCAAATAGCTTTCGGCATCGGTTTCTCTGGTTAAATTAAGAATTTTAATTATTGTAACTGTATTTGTACTCAAAAAGCATAGAATAATGTAGAACTCACAAACCAACTACTGCAAATGTCAGGGTCGAATCTGCCCACATCTCCTGTCCCACCCACCCTCGAACAAGCTCTGAAACATTTCTTTGGCTATGACTCCTTCCGTGCGGGACAACGGGAAATTGTCGAAGCTGCTCTCCAAAAACGAGATCAGATGATTGTGATGCCGACAGGAGGTGGCAAGTCTTTGTGTTTTCAATTACCAGCACTGTTGAAACCGGGTTTAAGTGTAGTTGTTTCCCCCTTAATTGCTTTGATGCAAGACCAGGTGGAAGCTTTGGTAGATAATGGGATTGGGGCTACTTTTCTCAATAGCACTTTGAATTCTCAGGAAGTGCGATCGCGCGAAACAGCAATTCTCGAAGGTAAAATTAAACTACTCTATGTTGCTCCTGAACGCTTGCTGGGCGAGAGATTTTTGCCATTCTTAGATATAGTAGCAGCTAAGTTGGGAATTTCAGCTTTTGCGATCGACGAAGCCCACTGCGTTTCCGAATGGGGACACGATTTTCGTCCAGAATACCGACAAATGGAACGAGTGCGCGATCGCTACCCAGACATCCCCATTATGGCACTAACCGCCACCGCCACCGAGCGCGTCCGCCAAGACATTATCCAGCAGTTAACCCTGCGCAATCCTTACATCCACGTCGCCAGTTTCAATCGCCCCAATTTATACTACGAAGTTAGGTCCAAAACCAAGCACAGTTTTGCCGAAGTTTTGCAAATAATCCAAAAAAAAGGCGGTTCGGGAATTATCTACTGTCTCAGCCGCAAAAAAGTAGAAGAAGTTGCCTATAAATTGCAACAAAGTGGCATCCCAGCTTTACCCTATCACGCTGGCATGAACGATAGCGATCGCACAACCAACCAAACCCGCTTCATTCGTGACGACGTACAAGTAATGGTAGCCACAGTTGCCTTCGGCATGGGAATCAACAAACCCGATGTCCGATTTGTCATTCACTACGACTTACCCAAAAATCTCGAAGGATACTATCAAGAATCAGGTCGAGCAGGCAGAGACAACGAACCATCCCATTGTACCCTATTTTTTGGATTCGGTGATGTCAAAACCATCGAATATATCATCGATCAAAAACCCGATGAACAAGAACAGCGCATAGCCCGCCAACAATTACGAAGAGTCATCAACTACGCTCAATCAACCGATTGTCGTCGCACAATTCAGCTAAGTTATTTTGGGGACTCATTCCCCGGCAATTGTGGAAATTGCGATAACTGTTGCCACCAAAAACCAGTAGAAGACTGCACAATAGAAGCCATGAAATTTCTTTCCTGCGTCGCCAGATGCAAAGAAAAATTTGGCATGAATCACATCATAGACGTGTTGCGAGGCTCGAAAAATCAAAAAGTATTGCAATACCAACACAACCAACTTTCTACCTACGGCATCGGCAAAGATAGAAGTGCCGAAGATTGGAAAATATTAGTACGTTCACTGTTAAATCAAGGTTTGTTAGATGAAACAACCGACGGCTTCCCCATCTTGAAACTCAACGAGAAAAGTTGGGAAGTCATGAAACGTCAGCGCACAGTAGAAATCGCCATTCAACCCAAACGCGAAGTACAAGCAACAAATCGCTCTTTAGCCGTAGAAGTGGAAATTTTATTTGCCATATTACGGACACTACGCAAACAAATAGCCGACGAACAATTCGTGCCACCCTACGTCATCTTTGCCGATAAAAGCTTGCGAGACATGGCAGAGAAACGCCCCCAAAACCTCACAGAATTCGTAGAAGTTTACGGAGTTGGTAGCAACAAGCGAGATAAGTACGGTAAAGTTTTCTTGGAAGCGATTCGGACTTTTTGTAAAGAAAAAGGCTTGCCAACAGGTGCTGCACCTTCTGCTATAGTTCAAACTTCTAATGCTGGGAATATACCTTCTTATACACAGATGCAAACCTGGGAATTGCACAGAAAAGGTTTAACAGTTGAAGGCATAGCAGAAATCAGAGGCATGAGTCCTACTACGATTGTTGGGCACTTAGTAGAATTAATAGATATGGATCAAAAAGTCGATATCCATTTGTTAGTGGAACCCGAACGACAGCAACCAATTGTGCAAGCAATTGAGATAATTGGGGATGAAAGATTGAAAGCAATTTATGAGTTTTTGCAAGAAGCTTATAGCTTTGAGGAGATTAAGTTGGTGCGTGCTTGGTGGCGACAAAATTACGTGGGTTTTTGATAAAAAAAGGTCGGACACGCGAGTGGCGTGTCCTAATTTTGGCTACTAATAATGCAGTTTTAGGTCTTTTCTGAATTCGCCAACAGTGTCTTCGCTATTTCTAGGCCATTTATTAAATTTAGCTGCGTAGCAGCTTAACTCCCATGAAAATTCTATTAGTTGAGGACGATCGAGCAATAGCAGCGCTTCTGTGCCAGACTCTCACTTCCCATCGCTATGCCGTCGATTTAGCCAGCGATGGGCAATTGGCATTAGAGTTGTTAATGCAGTGGGATTACGATCTGATTTTGCTCGATGTATTAATTCCAAAACAGGATGGAATTAGCCTCGGTCGTCAATTGCGCTGCCAAGGTAATCAAACTCCGATTCTGATGCTTACTGCTCAAAATTCCAATGAGAATATCATCACAGGTTTGGATGCTGGAGCCGACGATTATGTGATTAAACCCTTTAATCCCCATCAACTCTTTCTGCGACATCCTCAGCGCATTTTTAGCCGCAATGCCATTATCGATCGGCTTTGGTCGAGCGACCAATCGCCAACGGAAGCAGCCGTAACAACTTTGATCAAAGACCTGCGAAGTCGGTTAAAAGCCACAGGAATTACTGAAAAAGTGATCGAGATCGCTTAACGCTATTGCAAGCTTTAAAGGCAGATTATCCGATCTACAAACTCACATGATTCCAGTTGTTTTGCTGACGGCTAAAGCATTACCGAGCGATCGTCGTCGCTTTGCTGCAATGGGGGTAGCCGGAGTGATTATTAAGCCGTTCAATTCAAGACAAGTCTGGAAACAGGTAGCTGAAATTTTGGGGTGGAGCGTTTAGAAACTTCTGTGTAGTCATTTTTAACTTGCAATATGAGCCGGAAATAGAATACATTCTTGCAGCAAGGTATCCATAATTTTTTTCCGCAGAATGCGCTGGATCAGAAGATGCTTTCCCGGCTTGACCTTCGTCATTGTCCGTAGCAATAAGTTAGACTCGCTTAAACTTGCCACGCCATCTACCTGTGTGGGTTCAAGTACATCTGAATAATTTGCTTTTAACTCTTGTCCTATCTCTTCAATTACTTGATAGACTTTGGCTAAGTTGGCATTATAAGGTACGCAAAATTCCACTACTGCAAATATGTATTGTTTGGAGTAATTGGTAATTGAGCCAATATCCCCATTGCGAATAATCTGTAATTGACCATTGGGATGTCTGATGCGGGTGGTTCTCAGTTCGATCGCCTCAACAGTACCCTCTACTGTTTTCTCTTCAGCTTTCCCCGCCTCAATATAGTCACCCACTAAATAGTAGTTTTCAAACAGAATAAAGAAGCCGCTGACTATATCGTTGATTAGTGTCTGTGCGCCTAAACCTACAGCTATCCCAACAATACCCGCACCAGCCAGTATGGGAGTTGGATTAATGTCGAGGGTATAAAGGATAGAAATCCCAACGGTGAAATAAACTAAGTATTGCAACAAACTCCGAAACAGAGGAATCAGAGTTAAGCGTCTGCTTGTTTGTATTTCAGTCAAATTATGGTCTTTAAATGCCACCTCTTCGATCAGTAAGTAGATCACCTCAAAGAACACCTGACTTATGAAAATAATCGCAATGATCTTGATAATTCGCAGACCAAAATCGGACAGTTTGGCGATTAACTCTATCTGCTGAGTTACCAATGTTGCCATACAGACATAGATCGCAAATTCCAGACACCGCTTCAAAAGGGGGCTCAGGTATTGTAGGCGATCGTAGAATCTCAATAGGTTATCAGGGCTGGAGTATCTGATGCTGAGAGCATCTAGGGTATCAACGATCGCAGCAACCGCTTTAAGTATGAGTAATCCGACAGCAACGATCAGATAGATTCGTAGTGCGATCGACAGATAGTCTGAAACTACTGCTGGTAATTTGAGAAACTGAGTACAGGAAATAATCGCCCACAGCCAAATTCCCCCTTTGATTCTTTGATAGAGTGCGCTAAAGAAAGCATCAATACTTTCATCGTCGGTGGTGCTTCTTTCTATGTTTTGGGCGCGAATACTAGCTAGCTTCAGGAAATATTTGAGGAATTTCAGGGCGATTGCCCCCTCTATCGTCGAGCTTAAATATTGATAATTTTATCAATAGCTTGGATAGATTTCCGACCAGCCAAGTTAAGAACAGAAAAATAATTATGACCAGGCCGACTTCAGCCAAGACAATTAATAGGTTCATCATTTTTTATTCGGTTGTTTTTAGGACAATTTTCGTAGATTAAATCCCAAACATTCACCTGCAAATCGTACAATCCAGAGTTAGTTTTGGCAGTTTCCAACATTCTGGGGTGAGTGGGAGAACAGAATTTAAAATTGAGATTGTGCTTGTCTACATCTTCTATTATCTCACTTTTTATTACTTTAAATTCAATCAATTTCACATTGCCATATTCTCAATTACCAACAAATTAACCACCAGGGGAAACTTGTATTGATTACTTTCTTTATCAGGTTGATTTGAGAATTTTCAAAACTTGCAAGCATCTCCTCAAATGGATATTGTTCCATCAGTTTTTTATAATCTGTTTGAGTTACCTGAAACCAGGAATCTAAGTCCCATTTTTCTTTTTTATAGAAAGATTTAGCAGTTTGAAAATGATTAGTTGTAGATGTCATTGGATTTCGCTATTCTCTGGATTAATTTGGGGTTAAATTCGAGCTTAAATAATTTTTTAAGCTTCTTAGTTGTGTGATTGGGCTATTCTAAACCCAGCGTGTTGATAGAAACTGGGACGGAACCAATTGCGATAAAACTTTAAGGCTTCTGTGCCATTTGTTGCCCAAGCACCACCCAACATCATCTTATGTTGACTATCAAAATAAGGTGCCGCATAATTTTCATAAAGAAAATGGGTTTTAAATCCTGGTAATGGGTTGAAATCATCGCTCAACCATTCCCAAACATTCCCCCGCAAATCGTAAAGTCCAGAAGGACTTTCGGCTTGTTTCAATATACCGACTGGGCTAGGTGAACCAAATTTCAAATTGAGATTGAAATCATTTATCGTATCTAATGCAATGCTTTTTGCATAAGCATCAGAGCCATAAGTTGCTAAATGCCATTCCGCTTCACTCATTAAGCGAATTCCCTCACCTTTCCAGCGACAGTAAGCCATTGCTTCATAATGATTGACTTCCACTGGCCAATCTAAAGGGAGTTCAATTTCATCAAACATAGCTCGATATTTGTAGCTACCATTATTAGGTATCCAAAATTGGGGATGTTTGACGTTATATTCAGTTTTCCAACCCCAAGATTCTTCATCCCAATAATCTTGTTTTTCGTAGCCACCAGCAGTAACAAATTCCTTGAATTCTGCATTGGTTATCATATACTTACTGGCTGAAAAGGGTTCAACCTTAACTTGACGATAACCATATTCACAATCCCAACCATAAAGGGGGAAATCTTCGGGTTTACCAAGTTCAACCAACCCACCAGAAACTTCGATCATTTCATTATGGGAAATGTTGTTATTAGAAGGTGCATATTGCCATCCGTCAGGACATTCAACTTTCTCTACAGGAAGTTGTCGGATTAGCATGGAAGAAGTTTCAAAATGAATGCGCTGATGTTCGATACCCATCATCAACGCCCAAAGGGGATGATTTTGATGAATTGGGAGATTAAGTGGCGTGTTTTTAATCACTTCTGAAATGATTTCATAAGCTTGGTGGCGATATTCCCAAACCTTTGCTACTTCCGGCCATTGAATATGAGAAATGGCGGCATTGAGTTCATCAGGAGTTTGCGGATCTACCCCAAATCCAAATATTAATTCATAATCTGGGAGCAGAACTTTTTCTAACAAATTAACCCAGCTTAATTTGTTCATGTAAAAAGCCGCCGAATGACCTAAGTAAAAAATTAGGGGGTTCCTTAAGGAATCTGGATTGAGATAAAATGTTTCTGCTCCAACCATGCTTTTCATCAGCATATCTTCCATTTCCCAGGCGTTTTGAAAATAACTGAGAATGGCTTCTATGCTACAAGTATTCAGTTGGATTGGGTGTTGAATTTTGAGACTATTCATGATTTAGTTTGTGTTTTTTCAAGAGTTGGGATACTAACCAGACAGAACGATCGCAGATAATTCATTTCGTTGCTTGACAGAGGATTAAACCAAACCACTTTTGCGGATCGGTAAAGCTTTTTAGGGGTTTTAATCCTTTAGAGTCTAGTTCTTTTTGCACAGTCTCTAAGTCAAACTTCCGAGAAATTTCAGTTAAAATGCTTTCCCCAGTTTTCCAGGTAACTTTTAAGTCTAGGCATTCTAAATGCACAACATGGCTTTTTTGGCAATGTAAGTACATTTCAATTTGATTCTCTTTTTGATTGTAAATGGCTTGATGGCTGAATAAATCCGTGTCAAAATTGCCTTGAAAACGCCAGTTTAAATGCTCAAGCATATTTAAGTTAAAAGCTGCCGTTACACCTTGAGAGTCGTTATAAGCTGCTTCTAAAATTGGCTTGGGTTTTTGCAAGTCAATACCGAGTAAAAAGTAATCTCCTGGGGCGAGTACATCGGTGATTTGGTTTAAGAAAATATCGTATTCCTGTGGGGTAAAATTCCCCATAGAACTACCCAAGAAAAAAATCATCCGCGCTGGCAAAGATGTAGGTTTTAATTGGGCGATGGCTTGTTCGTAAGTCCCTATTAACCCTTGAATATGTAAAGCCGGATATTCCTTTTGTAATTGAATGGCACTATCTTTGAGAATGCTTTCGCTAACATCAATCGGCACATATTTACAGGAATATTTTCTGGCTTGATAAGTATCTAGCAAAAGGCGAGTTTTTGTGGAACTACCACTGCCTAATTCTACGAGTTCACAAGCACCTGTTATCTGTGCAATTTCATCAGCATATTGGCGCAAAATCGAGGCTTCTGTTCGTGTCGGGTAATATTCTGGCAACTCACAGATTTGTTCAAATAGTTGAGAACCGCGATGGTCATAAAAATATTTTGCTGGTAATTTTTTTGGGGTTTTGGTTAATCCTTGAATGACATCCTCGCCATCATTTTTTAGAGTTTTATCTGGAGCCTTAAGAGTTGTTAAAGATGTTGTTAACATTTTGCTTTCCTTGATGTGTATGCAATAAATTTTGCAGGAATCCCCATTGCAATTGAATTTTGCGGGATATCTTTGGTCACTACTGCACCAGATATGGTTCGGTGACATCTATTCGGTGACATCTAACAGTCCCATAGTAATTAAACCCTTTTCTAAGGCTATATGGAAACTATCTAAATTCCACAAATAATATGGTGTTACATCGTGACTCAGTTGGAATTTTTTGTCAATGCGTCTAATGCCAATTAATAAAAGGGCGATCGCATAAATTCAGTCATGCTCTTGAATGTTTTTCTTAAATTATTGGCATGAAATTCACAGGCAAGAATGAATCCTTGCCGTAAATTGATGCTCAATTGTTGGTTGCTTGTAGACTCCGTTTATATTTTTCCGGCTCAGTTCTAAGTTCCACATGAAGGAAATCAATTCCCTCTTGTTCTAGTAATTCTAGTATAGCTAGATTTAAGTTTTTCTCAGCATCAAAGTAGAGATTGTCATCATTAACAAAAGCAACGACTTTAATGACTCTGGCATTATTTTCAATCTTGCTAAAACGAACTATTATTTCTTTCGATAAGCCCTTAATATTTGAGGGCATTTCTCGAAGAGCATCGCATATTCTGGCAGTTTGCTTTGCTGATATGCCATCAATTTTGAGAGTTAAACTAAGACCCCACTTTAATTCACTACCAGGATTTTGTGACCAATTTTCTACAATGCCAGAAATCATTTTAGAATTCGGCATTTTCATTATAGAACCCCACTGATATATATGCAGAGTTGTGGTTCTGAATCCGATATGGAGTATCTGCACAAAACCCTCTACTCCTGATATTCCCACCCAGTCACCTTCTCGATAGAGATTATCGGAGTAAATAATCAATGTACAAAACCAATCATAAACGATATCCTTCAACAGCAAACCAAAAGTGATACCAGCACCGCCTAATAGACCAACCAATGCAGCGGCAGATTGTCCTAAAAATATCTCACTTATCTTGATTGCCAATACAATAATTGCTGCTGATTGAAAAATCTTTGGCATTAAAGGTCTGAGCAATTCATCAAGCTCTGTTTCAGTGTGTAGCACTACGTTGGCTATTACCTGACCCAAAATAGAAGAGCCTCGGTAAACAACATAAGCAACTATGAAAATGACTATGTAGTTGATCGTACTACCGATTGTTTGGTTCAGTTGAGAACCTAAGTTTTCTGCTAGAATTTCTTTGCTAAGTGAAAATCCACCAATCAGAATCAGCCAACTTAAAGCAGGCTTGATAATTGCAATCAACTCATCATCAAGTGTCGTTTCGGTTTTTTTAGTAAAACGCTCAATGGTTTTAACAATGACTGAAACAAAAAATCTCCTTAATGTCTGTGTCAACGTCAGGATAATGATAACAGCAGCGATTTTGGCAATCGGTATGCCGGAGTAATTAATATTTTTTAGCGTGTCCCAAACTGCTTCCATAGGTTAATCAACGGGTAATTGAGTTTTTCTACTTGACCACGAAACTATTGGGAGAAATCCGCGTAAGTTATTTTTTTTAGTGGCGGAATGAATTGCTCCCGTTTAGCGAGTCGGTAATATAGCAATCACAGGTTACCAGACTTTATGGCAAAAATCTAAAAAATATATGAGATTGCCCAAATTAGGTTTTTGTGTAGTTAGGGTCAACGTTCGCTACCTTTACGGCAAGCAGGGAGGGTGTTTCTCACTCCTTTCCCTGGTTGGGCGGGACGCCTGACTTCGCCACCTTCATCACCGTCCCTGAGCCGCCGTCGCGGGTCCGGATCGTCGATCGCACTCTAGATGTGGGGCGAACTAGGTGGGGCTGACACCCCGGCTTTCTGGCGTCGCCTGGGGCGGCCAATTGAAGGTTGACGCACAGTGTCAACTTTTCTAACAATCATTGACATACGCTACTAGATGGGATTGCGGATAATTTTCACCAGGACAATTGCTGTTGTTAGCAATTGTTGCTGTTACGATATAAGGGTTTAGTCAACAGAGTAACTGACTTGGCGACTGCTATATTAAAATCTATCACGGAGGCGATCGCCAATTATCGATACTTGCCTAAAGTCTCAACAATTACCTGAGCCTAATCAGCACTGAGGACGATTCCAGCTAGCTATTTGCCCTGATAAGTTAAGAACAGTAAAAATTACTTGACTTATTACAGAGGTGTATGATGTTTGGATTTTCTATGTTCGCGATGTACGTTATAGCCTTTTTGATACTCACTCAACCTATGAGTAGTGGTAGGAATCGCGACTGGTGGGTGGAAGTGGATACAGACTCACCAAACCGCACCTATTACTTTGGCCCATATCGAAGTAAAGATGAAGCCGAAAATAGCACGATCGGCTATATCAGAGACCTGGAGAGGAAAGGAGCTAAAAAAATTAGCATCGACATCAAACAAGGTCGCCAACCCAGCCAACTACAAACCAGCGAAGAGTAACATAATAGGTTGAAGGCTAAAACATGAAGAGGTCGATCGATATAAATCCTGTCACATTGCGGGTTCACAAATATCCATAACTTCACATCTAGATATTTGTCAACCCGCCTAAATCCAAGAACAGATTTGCATTCCTTCCTTAGTTCATCAGGTATCGGTGACGGCACTTTTTTCAAAAGACATCTCCTAAAAAGCTTGTCAAAAACAGGCAGGATGCCTGTTCCACAATAATTATGGGAGATGTCTAAAGCAGCCCTTGGTTTAAATGGCTGCGAGGATTAAAAGTACGATTTGCCTTGATTTTTTCATAACATTCCCGTTCGAGAGTGCTAATTTCTTTTGGCGGTACGATCGCAATTTTCACCAAAAGATCCGTTCGTTCCTCTTTGTTAGGTTTCGGCCACCCCTTACCCCGCAACCGCAAAGACTGTCCCGATCGCATTCCAGCAGGAAATTTTACCGTTATCATACCTTCAGGGACCGGCACCTCAATCGACGCTCCCAAAACTGCTTCATCGGGAGTTATCGGCACTTCGCAAACCAAATTTTCTCCTTCAAACTGGAAGAAAGGATGAGGCAAAACTTCCACTTTCAAGTACAAATCTCCCTGCTGCTTCGTATAGGGATCGACTTGACCTTTGCCTTTGACCCTAATTTTGCTACCCGTTTTCACTCCCGCAGGAATCGAAACTTCCCCGCTGGCGACTTTCAAAGAAGTGCCGCGAAATGCTTCCCCCAAAGTCAGGGAAATACTGACTTCAGTGTTGAGAGGGGTTCCCGCCGCGCGGTTTTCGTACCCCGCAAAATCTTCAAATCCGCCAAAACCAGTGGGACCCCCTGCGGTAGTGCGGTAGTTGCTGTAATTCCACTTACCACTGTGGCCGGCACTAGCACCCGCGCCGCCACCCCGGCCGAGCAATGTATTGATAAATTCATCAAAACTGCCGTACTGGCTGAAGTCCACCCCACCAAAGTCTGTAGGGCCACTTCCCGAAGGCCCGCCACCACCGGGCCAGCCCCCAGTCGTTGCAGCAGCTTGCTTCCAATATTGACCGTATTGGTCGTATTTTTTGCGTTTTTCTGGGTCTGACAAAACTTCGTAGGCTTCGTTGACTTCTTTAAAACGAGCTTCGGCTTCCTTGTTCCCTGGGTTCATGTCCGGGTGATATTTCCGGGCTAGTTTGCGGAAAGTTTTTTTAATTTCATCTGCGCTGGTAGTTTTGTTGAGTCCCAAAATAGCGTAATAGTCTTTAAAGTCGGTTGCAGCCATTTACCAATCTCCTCTTTATTAGTTGTTACTTGTTAGTTTTTAGAAGCAATAAATCCTAGATTCACAGGATAGGCAATAATTTTGATGCTGGCGGTGAAAGTTCCCTGGGGCATCTCATCCAAATTATAGGTTATCAAATGTTTGGAGTCGATCGAGTGCGGTTGTTCCAAGCTTTA
>RDXH01000306.1 GCA_004292745.1 Oscillatoriales cyanobacterium
GTGCTCGAATCCGGGGAACCGCGTGAAGTGCATCACTTTGCGACTTTAATCGGCTACGGTTGCGGTGCGATCAATCCCTATTTGGCCTTTGAGACGATCGCCGATTCAATCCGCGAAGGTTTGCTAGTAAATGTTGATACCAAGACAGCTTGCAAAAACTACGTGAAAGCCGCAACCAAAGGCGTGACCAAAGTTGCGTCGAAAATTGGGATTTCCACAATTCAAAGTTACCGTGGCGCACAGATATTTGAGGCGATCGGATTGAATAAATCCGTAGTCGATAAATACTTCACTTGGACAGCATCGCGAATTGCCGGAGTAGACCTCGAAGTCATCGCCCAAGAAGCGATTTTACGCCATACCCACGCATTCCCCGATCGCCCTTCCAGCGGACACACCCTCGATGTCGGCGGCGAATACCAATGGCGCAAGGAAGGAGAAGCCCACCTGTTCAGCCCGCAAACCATTCACGCCCTGCAAAAAGCCGTGCGCGAAGGAAGTTATCCACTTTTCAAACAGTATTCCGGGCTGGTTAACGAACAAAGTCAACAGCATTTTACCCTGCGCGGTTTGCTGCAATTCAAGCAGCGGGAATCGATTCCGATTGAGGAAGTTGAACCAGTTGAATCTATTCTCAAACGCTTCAAAACAGGGGCGATGAGTTACGGTTCGATTTCCCAAGAAGCCCACGAATCTCTAGCCGTCGCGATGAATCGCATTGGTGGTAAATCGAACACCGGTGAAGGTGGCGAAGATCCAGAAAGATATACTTGGACAAACGATCGCGGTGACTCGAAAAACAGTGCGATCAAACAAGTTGCTTCCGGGCGTTTCGGCGTTACCAGCTTGTATCTTTCCCAAGCGCGGGAACTCCAAATCAAGATGGCGCAAGGGGCAAAACCCGGAGAAGGCGGACAGTTACCCGGTAAAAAAGTATACCCGTGGATTGCCAAAGTACGGCACTCGACTCCCGGTGTCGGCTTGATTTCGCCTCCGCCTCATCACGACATTTATTCGATCGAAGATTTGGCAGAATTGATCCACGACTTGAAAAATGCCAACCGGGAAGCGCGGATTAGCGTCAAATTAGTGTCGGAAGTGGGAGTTGGGACGATCGCGGCTGGAGTTGCGAAAGCCCACGCCGATGTGGTGTTAATTTCCGGCTATGACGGCGGTACCGGCGCATCGCCGCAAACATCGATCAAACACGCCGGATTACCTTGGGAGTTGGGATTGGCGGAAACTCACCAGACTTTGGTTTTGAATAATTTGCGATCGCGCATTGCTGTGGAAACCGACGGACAACTCAAAACCGGCCGCGATGTAGCAATTGCTGCATTGCTTGGTGCTGAGGAATTCGGATTTGCTACGGCGCCACTGGTGACTTTGGGCTGCATTATGATGCGCGTTTGCCATCAGAACACTTGCCCTGTGGGCGTTGCGACACAAGATCCTCTGTTGCGGAAAAACTTTACCGGCGATCCTGAACACACGGTAAACTTTATGACATTCATCGCCCAAGAAGTCCGCGAAATCATGGCGCAATTGGGCTTCCGTACCCTGAATGAAATGGTAGGGCGCACCGATGTTTTGGAAGCCCAACAAGCGGTAGAGCACTGGAAGGCTAAGGGTTTGGACTTCTCGAACATCCTGTATCAGCCGGAAGTTGGGGCGGATGTCGGGCGCTACTGTCAGATGCCGCAGGATCACGGTTTGGAAAAGTCGATCGACCTTAGTGTACTGCTGGATTTGTGCAAAGGTGCGATCGAACACGGCGAACCAGTCCGCGCCAAACTCCCAATTACCAACGTCAACCGCGTTGTCGGTACAATTCTCGGTAACGAAATCACCAAACGCCACTGGGAAGGCTTACCCGATGATACCGTGCACCTGCACTTCCAAGGCAGCGCTGGGCAAAGCTTTGGGGCGTTTGTACCCAAGGGAGTCACCCTGGAGCTCGAAGGCGAAGCTAACGACTATTTGGGCAAAGGCCTCAGCGGTGGCCAAATCGTGCTGTACCCGTCGGCAGCTTCTACCTTTGTCGCAGAAGAAAACGTGATTGTCGGCAACGTAGTGCTTTACGGAGCGACCTCTGGTGAGGTTTTCATCCGGGGGATAGCGGGCGAACGTTTTGGGGTGCGTAACTCCGGCGTAAATGCGGTGGTTGAGGGAGTCGGCGATCACGGTTGCGAGTACATGACTGGCGGCAAAGTTGTAGTTTTGGGTGAAACCGGGCGCAATTTTGCAGCGGGAATGAGTGGCGGTGTTGCTTACATTTTGGATGAAGCGGGGGATTTTGCAACTCGCTGCAATATGTCGATGGTAGGTTTAGAAAAGTTGGAGGATGCTGAGGAAATTGCAGATTTGCGGCAGTTAATTCAGACTCATTTTGATTTGACTGGAAGTGCGATCGCATCGAAGGTTTTGGCAAATTGGGATGCGATGGTGCCGGTGTTTGTGAAGGTGATGCCGCGGGATTATAAGCGGGTGTTGGAGGCCATTGAAAGGGCGATCGCTGCGGGTTTAAGCGGTGATGATGCGCTGACGGCGGCTTTTGAAGAAAATGCTCGTGATGTGGCGCGGATTGGGGGTAGCTAGGGTTCTGCGGTAGAATTCTACTCATGTAGCAAGGGTCTCTCTTGTTTGTAGCGAAGTCTAGATCCCCCCTAGCCCCCCTTAATAAGGGGGGGACAAGAAATCTTCAAAGTCCCCGTTTTTAACGGAGGGACAAGAAGTATTCTCAAAGTCCCCCTTCTTAAGGGGGATGCGAGGGGGATCTAGACTTTGCCTAAAAGCGACATTTCTTGTGAATTTCAATCTTAAGTTGTCACCACTCACTATCAACTACAAATTACCATGTCACCAAAATTACCACTCTCACAAAATATCAGTATTGCTGTTGTCGGTCATGTAAACACCGGAAAAACCACTCTAATTAGAACTTTGATGAAAACTTCTATTGGAGAAGTTGGAGATTCAGCTAACGTTACAAAAAAAGGGCAATCCTACTTTTTTGAAGGTCTCCAAGCAACATTTATAGATACTCCAGGATTTCAGTATGCCTCTAATTTAATGATGTACCTTGACTCATTGAATGAAAATCCTGAGTTCAAGATGTCACAGAGTTGGCAAGAAAAAATGGTCTATGATATGAACGCAATAGCTTCGATAGAATCCAGCGATCTAGTTTTATATGTAGCTAGTCTAAGTGTTGTACCTGATGATAGTTACAAGGATGAAATTGCGATTATCAAGAAAAAATGTTCAAAGGTTGTAGCTGTTATCAATCAATACAAAAAGCAACTTGAAGCAAGCGATAAGATATCTGTTGAAAATCGAGTCGCTCAATGGAAAAATCTGTTGAGAGAACATTCAATTAATGATGTGATTATTTTTGATGCCCATTGGGATAGTCCTGTCAAAGTAAATGGGATTTATGACAGTATTCTCAATATACTTGATTCCGAGCAAAAATTGCGTTTTACTGAAGGTTTAAAACGATTTAAGGAGAGACAATCAGAAATCAGGAAAGAAGCTTGTAATTTGTTATCGGTTTTTATTATTGAACCCTATCAAGGAAAACCAATTTTGACTATTCCAAAGGCAGAGTGCAATAATGAGTATAAACGGGAAATAGCAAAGGGAAAAATCGCAGAAAAGATCGACAGATCTTTTGCTACATTCCTTCATAATATCACCTATCTTTATAAAGTAGCAGCCGAAAATCCCACTACTCCAAAAGAGCAGTTGTGTCTAGATTTTAAGACAGATTATAACTTGAGCAATCGCTTCAGTATGGGATCGGGATTAGCAGCAGTTGCGGCTGGCTTCCTTTCTTTTTCAATGGCTATTGTTGGAGCAGGAGTTGTGGGTGTATTGACTGGCGGTACAGGTATTGTAACTGGAGCAATTACAGGGGCGCAAATAGGAGCATCTGTGGGGGCAGTTATAGGTAGCTTTGCTGTTTTTTATGACGAGCAGGATACTGTGAATATCAACATTGAAGCAGAGCAAATGAAAATTCTTTTAGTTAAAGGAGTTGCTCTTATATGGGGATCGTCAAATAATGGTTATGGACGAGGTAAAAATCTTACAGCTAATGAGGCTGAGCCAATTGAAAAGAAAGTTTCTCAAATACAAAATTTATGTCCTCAAATAAACTTAGCTAGGGCTGATAAAAACACTATCATAAAACATTGTGAGAAAATCCTTGACCAGCTTGAAAACGAAATTGAATAAAATTTGTGCGAGCGAGCGCATCAATGAAATTAGATAATTCTACTCAGACAGTCACAATTTATAAAGCTCCCCAGCCAGGGTTAGCGCAAAAATTATTGCGAGATGGTTTTCAGCCAGCAGACTTTCCAAACAATCCACCCTACGAAAATGGCAAATGCTACTTCGCAGCCCCCGATTCGAGAAGTCTGGCTGAAGAATATAACAATCATTACCAGCAAGGAATATTGGAGGTGATAATAGACAAGCAAACCTACGAGATAACATTTAAGCCACTGGAAAAATTATATCAGGGTGGCCCAAGTATTGAACTAGCAATCCCGCACAATCTTTTTCCCATTTTGAATCAGTTTCCGAGAATCCTAAAACAGCAATAGTTGACTATGAATCAAGAATTTTG
>RDXH01000307.1 GCA_004292745.1 Oscillatoriales cyanobacterium
CGATTCATCCCCTGACTTTTGAGCTGTCATTTCAGTGTACCGAAAAAAATGTGTTTTGACTGCACAGATCCAAAATTAAAAATTCAGCGTATATCACTACATAACCCAAAGATAATTGTAAGTTTGAAGTTGGGGGGGTACAAGCTGGGGTATGCCTTTTCAGGCTAGTTTTACACTGCTTTGAATTATGACATTCCCAATTCATATTGCAGTTTATCACTTCCGCAATCTCAAATCTCAAATCTTTTGACTCCCAGAAAATCCGAGGGTCAATCTGAAATTAGCAATTTTTACAAAACTTAACAAAACCAGATAGATCCAAAATAGCAAAGCCTTCGTATACCAGTTAGGTTCGGGTTCTCAGCGTAATGGTGGCGACAGCTATAACTTCGCCAACCCATAACCAATCGAGTTTTTCCGTCAGCCATGCTACTAAGTTATATCCATACTATCTTTGCAATAAAGGTGCTAACTGTGAAACTACCCAAAAACATTCGGCGCACAATACTAGCGATAGAATTAGCTCTAATTGCCGTATTAACCCCAGGGATAATTGCAGCATCCGATCACGACGACGGCGAAGTAGACATCAAAGGTCGCACAGTCAATTTAACAGACCTCTACGTGTTTCGCGAACAAGACCAGAATTCTGGCGCTGCGGACGGAGATTTAGTATTCATCATGAATTCAAATCCCCGGTCTATAGCTCGCTATCAATATTATTTCAGCACGACGGCTCTTTACCAATTTCACATCACACAGGTAGGTGATGTGAATTCTACCCCCACGGGACGAGCAGATATAATTCTGAGATTGGCATTTAGTCCGCCTAATAATCAAGGTATACAAGCGGCGGCTGTGACCGTGGTTCGTGGCGGTGTAGAAACCACTACTAAGACAACAGTTAATAATAGCTTAATTACCACAACACCGCTCAATTCTAATGCTGTTTTAAATACAGTACCTGTGAGCGGTTCTAACTTAACCGTATTTGCAGGTTTGCGGGAAGATCCATTCTTCTTTGATGTTGAACAATTTTTCCGAGTGCGGGCTGGGGCTTTGGGGACTGGACAGAAAGTAAGTTTTAAACAACCAAGTCAAGCGATCGACTTTGCGAAAGGTTACAACGTCAATACAATTGCTGTGCGGGTTCCGAAAGCATTTTTGCAAGCAGGAACTGGGGCGAATACCTTTGATGTGTGGTCAACGGTTTCCATCAGGGATGGAGTTGGTGGTTTCAAACAATTTGAGCGCTTGGCTAGACCTGCAATCAATGAAGGTTTGATTGTAACTCCTGGGTTTATGGAGGCATTTAATAATATTTCTCCCAGATTAGATTTGAGTCCTGCTGCGGCTCCGGTGCGACAGGAAGCTGTTGCGACTCTGAATGCTGTGGATCTTTTGGATGGTAAGGATAACGTCGATCCAAATGCGATCGCAGGAGCTTTTTTACCAGATGTGATGCGGATTGATACGACCAAAGCAAGCGGTTATGGTAGCGCGACAAATGCTCAAGGAAGTTTGATTGGAGGGCGGATGATTTTGGATGATGTGATTGATATCACTTTGGGAGCTTTGGTGGGTTCTCCCGTGGGCGATAACGTTTCTTATGAAGGAACGCCCGGAAATCCGGCTCAGGGACATAAGCCTTTACAGCCGAGTTTTCCTTATTTGGCTTTGCCGAATTAGTCCGTTGACAGTTGACAGTTGACAGTTGACAGTTGACAGTTGACAGTTGATGGTAGTCAGCTCTATGAATGTAGGGTGCGTCGCTGTCAGATATTTAGTGAAACTTGCAGATTATAGATGGCGACGCACCTTACCATAATAGAAAATGCTTTTTTTGACCGCAGATGAACGCAGATGAACGCGGATGTATGAAAACAAAAACTGGACTAGGAATTAAATCGGATGTTTTTTGGTTGTGGCTGCTGATAGCAGTTCCTGTGGTTGGTGTTTTGGTGATTAATTTGCCGCCTAATTTACGTTTGATTGCGGATCAGTTTTCCCAAAAAAGTCCGGCAAATCTCGATGCTAATTACCGATATCATTTTTCGGATGTATTGAGAAATAATCCGAATCAGAAAGATGCTATTCAGCAAGAAATTGCTTTTTATCAGCAGCGGCTGGCTGTGGATTCAAAAAGTGGTTTGAACCGGGCTGCATTGGCTGGGGTTTATTTGAAAATGGGTCGGGCTACTGGGGAGGGTGGTTGGTTTTTGTTGGCCCAACAGGCTGCTCAAAGATCGATCGCGGATTTGCCTTTTGATAATAAAGGTGCGCTGTTAGTTTTAGCTCGAATTGCTGAGGCTAGACACGATTTTGCCACTGCTTTACGCTTGGCTAAACAAGTGGGTTTTGACAATGAGGATGCGATCGCCCTTTCAGTCACATCTCACTTAGCAATGGGAAAAGTCACTGAGGCGAATGCAGCAGCAGAAGCCCTAGTGAAGCGGCTTCCCAACTTAGGCTCTCTGACTTTGAGGGCTTTGGTGAGGGAATCTCAAGGTAGAGATGCGGAGGTTTTGCAGGATTACAAACAAGCTTTGGCCCTGGAGGAACCAGGAGAAATTGCGGGTTCGGCGCGTACCCGATCGCTCTTGGGTCGATTTTACAGCCGTCGTGGGCAGTTTGTGCAGGCGAAAGCGCTGTTTTTGGAAACTTTGCGGTTGCTACCTCGATACCCGCTAGCGTTGATTTATATGGCGGATTTAGAAGTGCGCCAAGGCAATTACCGGGAAGCAGAAAGTTATTACAGCAAGGTTTCTGCTTATTCGGGAGGGGCTGCGACGATATACGATCGCCTTGTCGATCGCGGTATGGCGAGAGTCAAACAGTTACAGGGAGATGCGATCGCCTCCCAAAAACTCCTCGACAAAGCTGAGGCTACGCTACGACAGGAACAGGTTTCTGGAGTTGGAGGTTTCGGGCACCGCCGAGATTTGGCGAGTTTGCTACTAGAAAAAGGTCGATCGCAGGATGTCACAGAAGCATTAGCCTTAATGCAAGCAGAAGTAAAAATCCGGCGAGATGCTGCGACGCTCGATACCTTAGCCTGGGCGCTTTCGGGCGCTGGGGAGTGGAAAAAAGCCGAGGATGTGATGAGCCAAATAATGCGATCGGGGATTCGAGATGCGAGTATATTCGATCGGGCGGGTGCGATCGCGCATAAGTTAGGTAAAAATACTGAATCTCGCGCTTATTTCCAAACAGCCAAGGAAATTGATCCTACCTTAAATAGGCGATCGAATCAAGCATTAGGTTTAGGAAACGATCAATTTTGACATTAACTAATAGCCGTCATTCTGACAAGTTTGCTATTCCGTCAATCCGCCAGGGGTTGAAACCCCTGGCTCAAAGCTTAAGTCCTCTAAAGAGGACTAAAAGATATAAAAAGTAGAAAATCTTTAGTCGGTTTCAACCGACTTGAGCTATTAGACAGGGGTTTCAACCCCTGGCGGACTGTCACACTCACGAAAAAATTGCTAGCGGAAAAAATCACTAGAAATAGAGGTATTTATGCAAAACAAATCAAAGCGATCGCCAAAACTCTTCATCCTATTTTTCCTAACACTTTCAATATTACTAACAACCTCAACCAATCCAGCTTACTCACACTGGGCAGATTTATCAGTAGCAGAAATAGTAATCAACGATTCCCAAACCGAAATAACCCTAACATTCCCAACCGGCTTAACAAAATTTGCAGACGACAATCAAGACAATCAGCTACAACCCGGTGAAATTCGCAACCACAAAGCACAACTAGAAAAATTTTTCAGCCAAAATATCACCATCAAAAATCCTAGCAAAATTCCCGGAAAACTAGCAGTAAAACCGCTAGAAATAGCAGCAAAAACAGCCACCTTAATTCAGCAGCCTAATAGCCACAGCACTTTATTTCTAGACTATACATGGTCCACAACATCTCAAACACCTAAACCCAAATCACCTAGTTTAAACTTAATTAACAAAAATAACTTTTTGATTAATTATCATCTATTTTTACCAGGAATAAACACAGCTAGCTGTCAAGCAACAATTGTCCAAGCAGGTACGCTCAAAAGTTTTGTATTCACACCACAAAATCGAGAATTTTTACTAACACAAAATGAATCAATTTGGGATGAAACTTGGAGTTGGCTGTTAGCATTAGCCGGAGCATTTGCTTGGGGAGCCATGCACGCGATGTCACCTGGACACGGAAAAACCATTGTGGGTGCTTATTTGGTAGGTGCGCGGGCTACTCCCCTACACGCTGTATTTTTAGCAGCAACTACTACAATTACTCACACAGCGGGCGTGTTTGCTGTGGGCGGAATTACTCTGTTTGCTTCTCATTTAATTAATCCAGAAAAACTGACTCCTTGGTTGAATTTAATTTCTGGTTTTTTGGTAGCTTTAATTGGCTTCAAGCTACTTATCGAAAGAACCAAAAATAGGTTCGGACTTAAAAATTCAGTCTTCAAATATTTCAAGACTAAAATTGTCAATCAAAATTGGGATTTAAGAACTAAAGTCCTGACTATGAACTATGATGAACCAGTTAATCTATTAAATCGGGGGAGTTGGGAAAGAGAATTTCAACCTGTGAAGCCAAAAATATCTGAGCATTATCATCATCACGGAGA
>RDXH01000308.1 GCA_004292745.1 Oscillatoriales cyanobacterium
CTGAATAACAGCATTGCCAAAATTGTAAGCGTGTCTGGCTACTCCACAGTGTTGACGAAATAGAGTCACCTGTTTGTTCGACGGTTTTAATTCCGTCTTAAAACTGAGTAGCATTATTTTACAGCCTCCACTGCTTTAGCTATACCATCAATCAGTTTTTTGTTGGTGTGGTTTCTAGCTCCGTAAAGTCTAGCGCTAAAGACTTGAATTAATTCAATCATGTCTTGAACTAATTCCTGTTCAAAACTCAACTCATCCGGTGATTTGTTGACAATTACTACCTCGCATTCAAATAATACTACAACTTAATAGTTACCCAATCCGGGAAGAATGTCAATAGGTGTCTACCAAAAGTTTTTCAGCCCCCTACCCTTTAGGGCTGGGTTGCTGACTCTAAATACTACAAATACATCTACCAAATCTCACTGATTGTTAGCAAATGTTAAAAAAAAAATTAAAAAAAATCTACACTTAATCAACCTCACCCCGCCACTGGCAGAGTGAGGTTGAAATCATCAAAAACTACCAACCTTGCGAGAACAGCCCCGGATAAAATCCAGTGCCGCCCCACAATCACCAGTTGTTCTAGAACAACTCGAAGTTGCTTGCAGTAATCGTCAGACCAGGTGTCAACTGAGCCACAGTCAGCGCAGAAGTACCTTGGTTGAAGTACAACACACCGCTTGTCGGATCGTAGACCAACTTGTTCGCCGTAGCAGCAGTTGGATTCATTGGGGTGAAACCAGAAACCACAACAAACTCGGTAGCATCGAAGGTTGCGCCCAAAGCAGCTAAAGCACCGCCGGACTTCAAGCGAATCTTATCTTCCACAGGTGTAAAGTCAGTGATCGTGTCTACACCGAACTCTGGACTAGTGGAAGCGAAGTAGAAGGTATCGCTGCCAGCACCGCCTGTCAGCAAATCGGAGCCTCTGTCGCCAGAGATAAAGTCATTGCCAGCACCGCCATCAACAGTATCGTTGCCTTGACCGCCGTAGACGCTATCGTTGCCGTCACCGCCACTGACGATATCATTGCCAGTACCACCGTAGACCATATCATTGCCCGCACCGCCAAGTACGGTGTCGTTTCCTTCATCCCCAGAAACGATGTCATTGCCAGCACCGCCATCGAGGAGGTCATTTCCTTGATTGCCAAAGAGTAAGTCATCGCCATCGCCACCGGAGACCACATCGTTACCTTTACCAGCAGCTACAATATCATTGCCAGCACCGGCACCGATGACATCATTGCCTCTACCTGATAGAACCACGTCGTTGCCAGCACCAGCGTTGATGATATCGTTGCCACCAAAAGTCAGGATGATGTCGGCTTGTGGGCTGCCAGTCAACCTGTTGTCGCCTGCGATACCTCTAATATTGGAGCCACCACCGGGCAGTGTGACTGAAATTGCTGGCGTAGTTGGATTAGTTACCTGTGTCATTTACACTCCTCCTAAAAGATGAATCATTTTTCTACAATACACTTTTCCCTCCAAAGGGATTCAATAAATTAAACCGGGCATCGGTTGAGACTCTAATTTACCCATCTGCTATAGGCTGTCATCTGAAGTACCCCCAACTAAGCTTCGTTATAGTTGGGCCTTCCAACTAACACAAAGATAATACAATATGCTGCAAATACACATCAACCATTTTTCATCCGATCGCGAACTCAATAGGGAGAAATCGCACCGCAGTGGTATTTAGTGTCGATCGCAACTGGTTTGATCGCCCTCAAGCGGGATCTCACCCAGTTAGGTTCTGTTAGTATACTGCTATACAAATACTAGACAAGTCTAGACATTTGCTTCTAGCTTCATCGGGAGCATGGGAGCGGCTATCCCTCAGCAAGCTTTCACGGTTTAGCCAACCGCGATACATTAATTGCTCTCATCAACCAGACTTTTGAGATCCACTGATAGTTCCCCAAACATCCAAATTTTTGCGACCATCTAAGATTGGCTCTGCACCATGACCATCCAGCAATCTGCCTACAAACGACCACATTCATTCCCACACCCAGACTGACTCGTCTCCCATCGGCAGCTAATTATGCCATAGCCAATCCCCAATCGCCAATCCCCAATCGATTAACTGGGGCTGAAAGTAGCAACTCTTTCGGAATGAGAAAATCAGCCATATTGCTGTTGACATCCAGACAATAGTGAGCTGCGATACAATTTGCAATAATCCCGCACCACGAGAGCCAAATCCCACCGGGCCCACCACCAGATTGAACTCATAACCAGAAAGCAGCCTTGTATTCAATTACACCATGTCTTCCTAGCTCTTACCTCAAAAATTAATTAGGATTCTTCCTCTAATTTAGCTGATTCTACAGGGGATTTTTTGATGCTTATTTGCAAAAGGGAGAGGGGCACAACGACAGGCCAAAAAAGAGGGCCGAACACTAAAGCGACCCAAGATATCCAGTCTGTTTTAGACGTAGCCGTATCCTTCCAAAAACGTTGAAACCAAACTAAAAAAACCATTGAAGCAATCAAGAAATAACCAATAACTATCATATTTTCCCACCTGTCATTTTCTAAACTCACAGTATTTGTGATTATTATAGATCGGATTGATTTCAGATTTGGGATTTTTGATTTTGGATTTCGGATGCTCCCCACTGATGAATCTCTGGGGCTTCAGTCCCTTGGGCTTCAGTCAGTAGTCAGCAGTCCAACAATTTCAGATTGGGGATTGGAGATGGTCGATTGTCTCCCGTCAGTCAGTTGGGGCGTTAGATTGAATCCGAGGCTTGGTTCTGCCTTAAATCCCCAATCCAGGTCTCAAATCGGCCTAGTCACCAGTCAGACTTCACCCTTTGGCCGCCATCAGTAGCAAGACATTAGGAATTATGAACTTAAGGGTTAAAATATTTTAAGATATAATAGCGATTAGATCCTAGTCCAAAGCTACAAATTGAGACGGATTTAGTACGGGACTCCTGGGAGCGATTAAATACAAGCTCCAGAGTTAATCACCGATGACACAAATCACTGATTCCCAGCCAATATATCACATTTACTCGTGTATAGAAATCACATCAATCTTAAATAAATAAGTCAATACTATCAAAAGTGAGTTCAATAAAAATCCAATGATGACCAAAACACTTTTACCTCAATTTACTATTGCAGAGCTAGTCTTTCAGGTATATCACTCTGGTTTATTAACTCGGACTCACCGACAACAGATCAGGACAGCACTACTAAACGAGTGTCTCACCGAAGAAGATCAGACAGCCATCAACCGTTTGCTGCACGCTGTGCGTCGTGGGTGGCTGAAAGTAGTAGATTAAAATCAGCCCCCATCCGATTGGGGATTTTGAATTTAAGATTGGAAATTTGGGATTTGGCCAGTCCTCAGTATTCTAAAACATGGGAAGCAATCAATCTGGGGCTTTGCTCCCTGGATACTTTCATGCCATTGTCATCAAAATATTGAATAATATCTGTAACATTTCAATCATATTAGGCATGAGCGACCTTTACATTTCTTGGTCAGATTACCATCGAAAAATTGAGGATTTGGCTGTAAAAATTGATGAATCTCAGTGGAACTTCGATCGCATTGTGTGTCTAGCCCGTGGTGGGCTGCGGGCGGGCGATATTTTGTCACGGATTTTCCACAAACCCCTGGCAATTTTAGCTGCCTCATCCTATGGTGGAGCCGAGGGGAAAGTCCGAAGTTCGATTAAATTTGCCCGCGATTTGACCATGGTGGGCGATGATTTAGGTAAAAAAATTCTGCTGGTTGACGATTTGGTCGATTCGGGGGTGAGTTTGCAGCAAAGTATCCTATGGCTCAAGAGTCGCTACAGCCCGGATATTCAGGAAATTCGGACGGCGGTGCTTTGGTACAAAGCTGGTTCCGCTGCGAAGCCAGATTATTATGTAGATTATTTGGCTGATAATCCTTGGATTCATCAACCCTTTGAAATGTATGAAAAGATGAGTGCGGCTGATTTGCGGGCGAAAGTTAGCAAATATAGCAATCCTGAATGAGTCGTAAATATTTTTACCCCACCCCAACCCGGACCGCGAGTTCGGGGAGGGAGTAAGAAATTCACAAATGATATCAAATCCTCTCTTCATCGTCCTGTATTAATCTCTCTCTTCTCTTCCTTCGCGTCATGAGCGCCTTCGTGGTTAAATCACCTGACGATACAACAGGAATTGATATGATTTAGGATTGCTATAGAAGACTAAACATATAGTGGTTCTCAGTCGAATTCACTTTTTTTTAATAGCAGGCAAGATGCCTGTTCCACAATTATCTTCACTTTTTTTAATAACTGGCAAGATGCCTGTTCCACAATTCTCTTCACTTTTTTTAATAACAGGCAAGATGCCTGTTCCACCATTATATTTACTGTTTGTGGCACGGGTCGGAGAACCCGTGCAAATTTAGTGACACAATTACCGAACCGAAAGAATGCGCGCACCCAATTCCATACTTTCCGCCAAAACTTCCTGCCGCGCCCACTTATCCGCAGCCAAAATATCATCTAAACCAGGACTTGTACAGTTATCTTGTTGATGTTTATCGCAGGTTTTTTCAATCAATTTCGGAATATCCAAAAACTGAATTTTTTCATCCAAAAATAGTGAGACTGCCTGTTC
>RDXH01000046.1 GCA_004292745.1 Oscillatoriales cyanobacterium
CGAGATGCGATCGAGCAATTAGCAGGTGCTTCTGAAGGTGCGAAAAGCAAGTATGAATTGGGGATGGACGGAACTTGCAGCAATTTGTCGAGTCAAGTGCTTGCAGAAGCTAGTCCGATGTGGAAACAAAACCGGGAGGCGGATGAGGTGATGCGGCTGTTTGATTTGCCGCAATTGCAGGATGTGCAAGATCCAGATTTCAAGGAAATTATTGATGAAAAAACGCGGTTTGTGATAGCTACAGCACCTAATAACAGTCGGTTAAAGCGAGATTTGGCAGCCTGTGACGGACTGTTCAAAATGTTTAAAAATGATGAAGGTGACATCCGCAGTCAATTGGCGATCGCCTACAATAAATCTAAACCCCTAATTTTGCTTTCCGAGCCGATCATGAGGGGCAAAGATGCGGGCTTTACGCCAGCACTCAATACCAAAGCAGCCCTGGTTGGTGGGCGTAACACCACTGAAGCAGCCGCCATCAAATTAATTCCTTTGATCCGAGAACGGGTGGGTAGTAGCGATGCAATTACCCCGCTGGGAGAAGCAGAACGCCACCGGATTGTTTTTGTGCAAGAAGTCGGCGGTTTTTCGCTGCGCTGTATTGAAGGAATGCGGGAATTGCAACAATCTTATCAAGATTGGAAAGGTCAATCAATCCAAGCAAAACGAGCACAAGCACGGGGAGAAAGCAAAGATGCTCCTATCCCAGTTCATATTCAAAAAGAAGCGCCTTTTTGGGATGTATTTCCAGAGGATGATAAAATTTTAAAATTGGTAGTGCAAGCACGATCATTACGGGTTTTGCGACCAGAAGAAAACCGCAATACGAAGGAAAAAGCGATCCGCTACACGGTAAAAACTGTGCTGGGTCAAGAGAATGTAGATCTTGCTTCTAGTTGGGAAGAAACGGTGCAAGTTTTGGCAGTTGTGGCCTGTCGTCCTGATAAGGAAGAGATTCAAAAACAGGTGACGGCAATCCTGAATGGGGCGGAAACTTTGCCGCAAAAACAACAGCTATTCAGCCAACTGAAGGCATATCTCGACTTGCGGGAGACCGAATTGGAGAAGGAGGGAGGAAATGAAAGTCCAGTTTATAAACGAGAACTGAAGATTATTCAAGAGGTGATAGTAACTTACAAGCTTCCTCAGCCGCCAGACGGTCAAATTGAACCACAGCTTCAAATAACTGGAACACCAAAATCTCCTGAGAGTCCAACTCCGACGCCTGGTGGTAAGGAAACTCCGCCGCAAGATTTTGTGTTTTGTACTAGCTGTGGCCACAAGAATCCAACTAACTCGAAATTCTGTGCTAAGTGCGGTACGGGGCTGACTAAAGTTGGTTGATCTGAGATTTTGCACCCATGTCAGAAACCGGGTTTCTGGCAAAGACTCTGCAAGAAAAGCTAGATTTATCGTCAGAAACCTAATTTCTTGATGCTTGTTGAGAATGGTGCCAGATCCCCCCCAGCCCCCCTTAAAAAGGGGGGAGCAAGAGCGTCAAATTTCCTCTTCGATGGGGAGAGATTGAAAAGTTCTGGAAGTCCCCCTTATTAAGGGGGATTTAGGGGGATCGAGATTTGTGTAAAAACGAAATTTCTCTAGGTTTCTCTGAAGTAGGATTAAAAAATAGTGATACCAGAACTATCGGCTGGAACTTTGATACACCAACACTACGTAATTGACCAAATTCTGGGTCAAGGTGGATTTGGTCGCACTTATTTAGCGTTAGATAAAAAAAATAATAAAAATTGTGTTCTCAAGGAGTTTTCTCCGAGCAATACCAAGCCGGAGGCTTTGCGAAAAGCTCGCCAACTATTTGAGCAAGAAGCAGAAATTTTACGCAAGCTCAATCACCGCCAAATCCCCGAGTTTCTGGATTGGTTTGAGGATAATGGGCGCTTGTTTATTGTGCAGGAATTTGTCAATGGGAAAACTTATTCTAATTTAGGGCAAAGTCAAAAATTTTCTGAAAATGATATCGCTGAATGGCTGCGGCATCTGCTGGAAGTGCTCGAATATATTCACGGAAAAGGGATTATTCATCGGGATATTTCGCCGGATAATATCATGCTGCCAAATGGTAATAATCCGAAACCGGTGCTGATTGATTTTGGTGTGGTTAAATATGCTGGGACACAGCTTATAAGTGGCAATCAGGGTGCTGCTAATTCTAATCAAACGCGCGTGGGAAAAGGAGCTTATGCTCCATCTGAACAGTTGCGGAGCGGCAAGTGTTACCCGAACAGCGATCTCTATGCTTTGGCTGTGACGGCGATCGTCCTTTTGACTGGTAAGGAACCCGATGCTTTGATGAATCATCACAATCTGGAGTGGGATTGGCGATCGCACGTGAATGTCAGCGACAAGCTGGTGGCGATACTAAACAAGATGTTGCAGGAAAAACCGAGCGATCGCTATCAGTCCGCTAAAGAAGTATTAAATGCTCTTGATAATCATAGCCAAATACACAAAAAAACTACGATGAGTTCATCAAAAACTGAAGTGAGTCAAGGTTCTGGCTTACCTCCGACTGAACTTTCTCCAGACCAAAATTCTGGTAATCCATCTTGGAAAACGATCGCCCTAATTGTCTTACCAACTCTGCTGCTAGTAGGTGGGATTGTTAGTCTGGAGTCGTCTCGCATCCCTTTTGTGTGCGGCGCTCTCAATAACTGTGCTGCGGATAAACCCTTTAATGAAAGTTACAACAGCGCGGTCAAACAGGCTGGTGACGCTCGTGTTTTAGGGCAAAATGCTCAAACTGCCCAAGAGTTGCAGACGGCTCGCGATCGCATGAAAAGCGCGATCGACCAACTGTCCAGCATTCCCTCAACGGCCAAAGTCTACCCCGACACCCAAAAGCTGCTACCTTCCTATCAAAGCGAGTTGACGGCGATGGAAGCGCATTTGACAAGGGAACAACAAGCCCAGAAACAATTGGAAGAAGCTCTGGCGATCGCAGCCGATGCGCCAAAAGCAACCGAATTATCAAAACAGAAAGCTCTGTGGACTCAAGCAGCAGACAAGCTCAAAGCAATTGCTTCTGATTCCTTCGTGGCTGACAAAGTGAAAGCTAGTTTAGCAGAATGCGATCGTGAGATCAAAAACATTGAAAATTCCGTCCCGCCATCGGCTAGCCCCCAAGCAACACCAACTCCTGACGACCTTTTTCGACCCCCATCTGAGAGTACCAAGTCGCCATCAACCCCAGAATCATCGCCCTCTCTCCCCCATTCTCCAACTCCTAAAGCTGACAAAGACCCCCTCTTCTAATCTCAAATCTAGAATCAAATTTAATTCTCTTGTGGAAGCAGCCATCGAGCCTGCTCATACAAGACTGATTGAGAATGATGCAAGATGTCAGGTTAAAGAATCATCACATTTCCGTTGGTCCTATTCTTCCCTAAATCTTTAAATTTTATTTCTAACTTTTGCTTTATAATTACAAGCAACAGCCAGGTAGACAAAAATAGTCAGCCGACAGCGAGGGCTAGTTGAATCAGGATGTTTGCTGCGAGTCAGTTATCCATTCCCAAATCCTTTGCCCGAAGTCGCCTTGATTTAAGATATACCTACTCAGAATCAGCAATCCTATTCATCCCCAAACATCCATCAAGCAAATCAGGAATAAAATTGCCCATGAAAATTCAGCCAACGATATCGCTGATTACTGCATCTGCGATCGCACTTGCTACCACTATGATCCATAGCAGTCCAATATCCGCCCAAACCACAGGCTTTGTCTGTGGCAAAAGTGGAGGTCAGCCAGCAACTATTCTACAAAGAGCGCAAGGAAACGTCACAGTAATCCGGTGGGTTTCTAATAGTTTCTTAGAGTCAGGATTCGATACAGAGCGCAGGTGCGAACTGGTATCTGGCAGATTTGAACAATATCACAAAGCCGGAATGCTGAAATACCTAACCACAGGAGTTATCAACCGGCAATCCGTAATTTGTGTAGCCCGCACCAAGGGTGGTGACTGTGCCAGCGACTTGCCAAACAACGGCTTGTTATTTACAGTTAAACCGGGGAGCGATGCGCGAGATACATTAAAACGCCTGTTGAATTTACGAGATAGAGCTAGTGGCGCAAATGCACTGAATGAAAGCGCGCCCTCTAACCCAGTTTATATCGAAATGAACGATCGGATATATATCAACATGGGTGAATATCTCAACAGCCAAAATGCAGAATCTAGCTCCCCGCAGTCTGTGGAATCTGATGCTAGTAACCCACTTTTTTAAGCTAATTTTTCATAAGTATTGAGTGGTAGACGGGAGCAAGTGGAACATAACAGATAAACTATAAAAAAACCCGTCTTCCTCAAAAATAAATCAAAAATTGTCAGTAAATATGAGAGGATTGTTCAGGGAGAAGGAGGTGATTTTTGAAATTGAAAGTGTTAAATGCAATTTGCACAACATTAGCATTGACTTGGGCAAACACCATTAGCTCGATCGGTGTCAGTAATGCTCAAGAATTAACTTTTTTTTGCGGCACAATTAATGAAGAGCCAACAATCATAGCTCAAACAGCCCAGGGAAATATACCAGTAATTAGGTGGGTATCTGAAGATTTCCAAGTTTTAGGAATTAATTCTCGATCGCAATGCGAACAAATGGCACAAAAATTGCAAAAAGATTGCGTTAAACCTGCGGAGGGTAGGGAGCCAATAGCAGTTTGCAACATCATTCAAGGTGGCACTTCCTCTGGGGGAAGTGGTTTATCTGAGCAATTACCACCTCTTTGGGGTTCTGACAGTCAACTCTCACAATTTCCTCCAGGAAAAACGCCAACCGTTTCTGTGGATATGCAAAGGAATTTGTTTCTAAACGAGTTTCCCCCAAGAGTCGGCATTCCAGGCGATCGAAATATTTTGCCCATGGCCCCATCTCCCACTAACATCAAAAAAAACGACTCAGAGCCGGAGCTTCCCTTGTGGTGATAAATATCTCGATAAGTAAGTCGTTCCGAATCAAAGAATATTAGTTAAGATTGGAAATGGATTATCCTATGACAATTAAGTTTAAATACGGACTTTCAGCAGCGCTGATCGGTGCAACCATAGCAGTGGTCCAGATGCAAAATGCGGTAGCACAAACCGCCGAACAAGTCAACAAAATTGCTGAACAAATTACAGTATTAATTGAAGGACAAAATCAGGGTTCAGGGATAATTATTGCTAGGGAAGGAAGTACCTATTATGTACTGACTGCCAAGCACGTCACCAGGGGAGGAGGCGAATCGAAAATTACGACACCCGATCGCAATTCCTTCCGAGTCGAAAGCAGCAACATTATCGAATTACCGGGAGTCGATTTGGCGATCGTACCCTTTGTCAGCTCTGGCAATTACGAGATAGCACAATTGGGAGATTCTAAAACAGTCACAGTCGGAGAACAAGTCTACGTTTCTGGCTGGCCAAAGCCAGGGGAAACGATTACAAGACAAATTCGTCAGATGACAGCCGGACAAATTTCAGCTCGCGAACGGGTAAATGAGGGGTATGAATTAATCTATACAAACCCCACTCGTCAGGGAATGAGCGGAGGGCCAATTCTCGATCTTCGCGGCCGTGTAATTGGCATTCACGGACGTACAGATGCAAACAGAGAAGAGACTATCGCGAAAGCGTGGGTAAACTTAGGAATTCCCATCAATACCTTTGTGGAACTCGCTCCTAAAGCTTACGCCGAACAGGGAAAAGAAAAACTGAAACGGCAAAACTATCAAGGGGCGATCGCCGATTTCAGCCAAGGATTGCGATTCAATCAAAACTCCGCCGATGTTTTCAACGGTCTAGCTTATGCTAACTTCGCTCAAAAAAATTACAGAGCAGCTCTAGAAAATGCGATCAAAGCTATCCAAAACAATTCCCAATTAGCCGAAGCTCACCGGGTTCGTGGTGCTAGCAACGCTCAATTGGCAAATCATAAAGAAGCGATCGCCGACTTCGATCGAGCTATCCAAATCAATTCTAACTTTGCAGATGCCTACGGCCTGCGGGGTGTCAGCCGCGCTCAAATCAAAGACTACATAGGTGCCAACGCTGACATAGCCCAAGCCATCCGCCTAGCTCCCAACAGCCCCGTTGGGTACAACCGTCGCAGCGAAGTACGTCGGATAGTCGGGGACAGCGAAGGAGCCAATGAAGACAATCAAAAAGCAGCATCCCTCGCGGGAGCATCAGGAAATGAAGATGGCTTCCAAATGGCACTCAACAGCGGGCTGGGAATATCTTTACCGAGAAACCAAGTCGCAAGAATCGAGCCACAGCAGGCTCCCCGGAGTGTGTCACAAACAGCTCCAGCACCGAATAACTCCCTAGAAGCTAAGCAACCAAGGGTCACACCTGCACCAAAACCAGAGCCAATTAGTCAGCCAGCACCTCAAGCGATACGACAGGCTACATCGCCGGGAGCGGAATCAGCACTTCAAGCCTTAATTCGCGGCCAGCAAACCTTCCGCACGCGCAACGGTGCATTTACTGGTACTGTCAGTTTGCTGCAACGCTCCTTTAATATTCAACTTCCCATGTCGAAGTTCAACTTTGCGATTCACACGACTACTAGGGGAGCATATCACTATGCTATTCCTCTCAACCCCAGTCAAAAAGCCTATGTGGGAGCAGTGTTTTTGACGGAAACAGCTAATAATAGCAATCCTGTCACAGTGTCGATCGTCTGCGAAACTGATGAAGCCAGCAACATCCGCCCACCAGATCCCCTCTACGTTCAGGGTAAACCAATTTGCCGTCCTGGTACTTCGCCGGTGGGTGCTAGTAATTAAGTTTTTAACTAAAAAAACCAGGAGTTTTGATGATGAACAAACACAAGCTATTGAGATTGAGTGTTGCAGCAGGATCGATCGCCTTTGCTTTTAGTGCGATCGGGAGCTATGCTAGTGCTCAAACCGCCCTTCAAACCAAAGCATTTGTCTGCGGCCAAAGCAACGGTGTTCCTGCAACCATTGCTCAGACTAATCGCGGTGATGTAGCCGTTATCCGGTGGACTTCCGATCGTTTCCGCGAAGCAGGCTACAGTGAGCAACGGCGCTGTCTGGAAGTATCTGCCAGATTTCAGCAATACTTCCTAAATGGAAAACTGAACTACCTAACTACTGGTATTATGAACAACCAGCAAGTAATTTGTATTGCCAATAGCGAAGGAGGTAATTGCACTGGATTACTATTCACCCTCAAACCAAGCAGCGATCCAAATCAAGTATTAAAGAGTCTCATGGCTGTGCGCGTCCGCGCTTCAGGCCCACTCAATGAAAGCACATCTCGTCTGTATATAGATATGAGCCAATATCTCGAACAGGCTGCTGTAGAAAGTGAGCCGAATTCGCAATCTGATAATATTCCTGTTTGGTAAGACTGCATAGAATTTGATCCCCCCCCAACCCCCCTTAATAAGGGACAAGATGCTTCTGTTTAGTCCCCATTCCCATTAACTAAATTATGTAATTTTGATGAATTGGCTTTCCCTAGTAATTTTTAGCTGTACTACTGGTATCTTAACCGGAGTAGCCATTCAAGTACACAGTCGAGGTTTTTATGGGACAGAAATTGTCCGCACAGATGCAGCACTGCAACCTCAAAAATCCAAAATTCAAATCACAAAACCCCCTGTGAATTCACTAGCGGCTCAACCACTAAATTTGCCGGGAAAAACAGTCAAACCATTGTCAGAGGAGAACCAGAAACAACCGCTTCCCCAGAGGGCGGAAGATTTAGCCAAAACAGCGATGTTTCAGAAAGCTCGTTCCATTACTGTGAAAGTGTTTTCAGGAGATAATTGGGGTTCCGGGATTATTATTCAGCGGCAAGATCTAGTTTATACTGTGATTACGAACGATCATGTATTGCAGTCAGGAGAAACCTATCGCATCCAAACTCCCGACGGTAAAATTCACTCTGCTACCAGATTTTTGCCCACTCAATTTGCGGGTAAAGATTTAGCAATGTTGCAATTTACCAGTACCAAATCCGACTACACAATAGGTATATTGGGAAGTTCTGCAATGGTTAAAGAAGGGGATAAAGTATATGCTGCGGGGTTTCCTGCTGAAGTTAAAAAGTCAGATCGAGCCGGATGGAAATTCACTACCGGACGAGTATCGCTCATACCTGAAAAATCCCTCGAAGATGGCTATCAACTGGGTTATGACAATCAGATTGAAAAAGGGATGAGCGGTGGCCCTGTGCTGAATTTTGCTGGTGAGGTAGTAGCTATCAACGGAATGCACGCTTATCCGCTTTGGGGAGATCCTTATGTGTTTCAGGATGGATCGAAACCCTGTGAACCGATGCGGGAGTTAATGGTGCGCTCTAGTTGGGGAATTCCCATCGAAAAGTTTGTGCAATCAGTGCCGCAGTTTTCGACGAAAAGGGCAGAGAAACATCCTAAAAATATTAATTTAGAGCCACCATCTCAGTTGTTGGCTCATGGCGTTGGGAAATCTAATTTAAGAGTTTCCCAATCTGCGTGTAACACTGCTAGCCTGATGCGACAACAGGCTGCTGCTGCTAAAAGTTGCACTCAGCTTTAGCTAAACAGATGAGAATCCCTACACTAAATATAACACCCTGAAAAAATAACACTAACTAAAGGGTAAATATTGCCCGCGCCCGCAGGCGAGAAACCCGGTTTCTAGAATTTTTGCGTTAGATAACGAAAAAATTATGAAGAAACCTGGTTTCTGATGTCGTCGTGTCATATTGTTTCCGGTTACATCGTCAGGTGATTTAACCTTTCTAGAACACTCTTGACACAGAGGGAGAGAATAGAGTTCTGAATAATTCCGATGCTACCGGATTTGATATCAGTCCTTACAGCAAATTTTGCAATTTCTCATCTTCTCCCAATACTTTGATTACCTGTTTAATCTCCTGGGTTCTCTCTTTTTTCACAATCAAAGTCACATTCCCATCTCTGACAACTACCACATCTTCTAAACCAATGGTGACAATGACTTCATTCTCATCCGCTGCATAAAAAATCGCGCCCTTCGTATCAATTCCGATGTGTTTTGCTAATTCCACATTCGGTTTGTCTCCTTGTAGCAAACGGGCGATCGCATTCCAATCTCCCAAATCGTCCCAACTAAATCCTACAGGCAAAACACAGGCTTTTTGCGTCTTTTCCATCAGCGCGTAATCGATACTAATTTTCGGCAATTGGGAATAAGCAGCAGCACCTTTGGCTTCTAAAGCAGCCATCATTTCCGGTACATAATTTCGCAATTCTGTCAAGACTGTTCCAACGCGAAATACAAAAATTCCGCCATTCCAGCTAAATTTGCCACTGGTTACAAATTCCTCAGCGGTGGCACGATCGGGCTTTTCGGTAAACCGGGCGACGCGGTACGCGGGAAAACCGCCAAAACTGCCGATTTCCTCCCCTTGTTCGATGTAGCCATAACCAGTGGAAGCATAGCTCGGTTTGACTCCCAAAGTGGCGATCGCATCCTGATTTTTCGCCAAATCCGCCGCCGCCGCCAAAGTCTTCTCAAACTCCTCCGGTTCCCCAATCCAGTGATCCGCCGGGAAAAACCCGACAACCGCATCCTCACCGTAACGCTTAGCCGTTTCTATAGCCGTCCAAGCCACCGCAGGCGCAGTATCCCTCCCCTCCGGTTCCGCCAGCAAATTCTCAGGAGGTAGCAGCGGTAACTGTTCGCGCACACCCTCGGCCAACATTTCTGACGTTACTACCCACAAATCTTCCCAGCCGTTACCTAATGTTAATAGTCTTTCAGCAGTAGCTTGCAGCAAACTCTTACCGCTACCATCGAGACTCAAAAACTGCTTGGGGCGCTGCTTGCGACTTAGCGGCCAAAAACGTTCGCCTTTACCGCCGGCGAGAATCACAGGAATTAAGGTTCTGGTCATGATTTGAGGTTAAACAGTTCACATCTATTTTGCCTTGATAGCTTGAGGGATGCAAACGATGGTGAGATAATTGAGTGAGATGCTATTTTTTTTATTGAGTATAGATTAAAGACCCTCCGATCGCGGATTTTTGGTCAACTTGTCAATCCAATTAGTATGATCGGTGGGCGATCGACTTTTACCAGAAACCTAATTATGAATTTTTATATAGTTGACGTGTTTGCAGAGTCAAAATATGCTGGCAACCAGCTAGCTGTCTTTTGCGGTGGGGGAGTAGCAGAGTTATCTGAGAGCGAAATGCTGATGATAGCCAGGGAAATCAATTATTCAGAAACTACGTTTGTGCGATCGCCCCAACCACAAAACGGCGGCTACGATGTGCGGATATTCACCCCAAAAAAAGAATTGCCCTTTGCCGGTCATCCCACATTAGGAACAGCATTCGTTTTGCAGCAACAGATTATCAAAAAACCTGTAGAACAAGTTATTTTAAATCTAGCCGTTGGTCAAATTCCAGTTACTTTCAGCTATCAAAATGCAGCCGCAGATATTTTATGGATGCGACAAAACTCCCCTACTTTGGGTCAAGTGTTATCAGCCGAAACACTCGCAATGGTGCTGAATTTAGGACGAGATGAAATAGACGATGGATTCCCAATTCAAGAAGTTTCCACGGGAGTACCATTCATAATAGTACCTCTCAAAAAACTGACCTCGCTCAAGAAAGCTAAAGTCAACTTAGAGCAATATTTTGAGCTGATTCAGACTACAGAAGCCAAAGAAATTTTGATATTTTGTCCCGAAACTTACAATGATATTAATGACTTGAGCGTCCGAGTTTTTGCCCATTCTTTAGGAATTCCCGAAGATCCGGCCACCGGGAGTGCAAATGGCTGTTTGGCTGGATATTTGGTCGAATATGCTTATTATAGGGCAGAAAAGATTAATGTGAGAGTCGAGCAAGGTTATGAGATCGATCGACCTTCGCTACTGTTGTTGCAATCAGCGAAAAATGAAGAAAAAATAGAAGTGTTGGTAGGTGGTAAAGTTGTAATGGTTGCTAAAGGAGAATTTGTTTAGAATCCGCTGAAAAATATGGCGATCGACTAACCAACTATTTTAAAATACAAGGGGCGGGTTTCTCGAATAATCATTGCCTAAAACCAACAATCTCATCAACCCGCCCCCACCCAACGACAAATCACTTCTGAAAAATATGACACTTATTCAAGAAAAAACCTTAGCCTCAAAAGTTCGCGGTGACTTCCCAATTCTGAAGGAAAAAGTCAACGGTAAACCCCTAGTGTATCTCGACAATGCAGCTACATCTCAAAAACCTTTAGCTGTCCTCAACGCTTGGCGCGATTACTACGAAAAATACAATTCCAATGTTCACCGGGGTGCCCACACTCTCAGTGGAAAAGCCACAGATGCTTACGAAGGCGCTAGAGATAAAGTGGCTGCTTTTATCAATGCAGCTTCCCGCCAAGAAATTGTCTACACTCGCAATGCTACCGAAGCGATTAATTTAGTTGCTTACTCTTGGGGTTTGAACAATCTGCAAGCAGGAGATGAAATCATCCTGTCAGTAATGGAACACCATAGCAATCTCGTTCCTTGGCAAATGATAGCTCAAAAAACTGGCGCGGTACTCAAGTTTGTGGAACTAACTGAGGCTCAGGAGTTTGATTTAGAACAGTTTAAAACGCTGATTTCCTCTCGAACTAAGTTAGTCTCCATAGTTCATGTTTCTAATACTTTGGGCTGCATCAATCCAGTTAAACAAATTTGCGAAATTGCCCACACTTATGGCGCAAAAGTTTTAATTGATGCTTGCCAAAGCGTACCACATATGGTAATAGATGTGCAGGCAATGGATTGCGATTGGTTGGTTGCTTCCGGGCACAAAATGTGCGCTCCCACGGGCATCGGTTTTTTGTATGGCAAGTTGGATTTACTCAGAGAAATGCCTCCATTTTTCGGCGGTGGTGAAATGATTGCTGAGGTGTTTCTCGAATATTCCACCTATGCCGATTTGCCGCACAAGTTTGAGGCGGGGACGCCAGCCATCGGAGAGGCGATCGCCCTTGGTGCCGCGATCGATTATCTTAGTAACATCGGCATGGATAAGATTCACGCTTGCGAAGCCGAATTGACGGCTTATCTGTTCCAACAATTGCGCCAAATCCCTGAGATTAAAATCTATGGCCCACAACCAGACAGCAACGGCGAAGGCAGAGCGGCGTTAGCGGCATTTACAGCCGGAGAAATTCACCCTCAAGACTTGGCTACCATGTTGGACGAGGAGGGAATCGCAATTCGATCGGGGCATCACTGCACGCAAGCTTTGCACCGCTATTTGAACCTTTCATCGACGGCGCGGGCAAGTTTGTATTTTTACAATACTCGCGAGGAGATTGATGTGTTTGTGAAAGCGTTGAAAGAGACGATCGACTTTTTCGCCGGGATTATGGGATAAGTTGGTACTTTCTGGTATTATACTTCAATAATATTTGACACAGAGAGGTTAGTGATGGAACCTTCACAACAGCAATCAACACCACCCAGCATCTTCGATGAAACCTTCCGTGAAAATCCTGATCCATGGGGGTACACAACTAATTTTAATGAAATCAGTAAATTCCGAGCCACAATCAGAGCTTTGCCTAAAGTCCAGTTCAAAAATGCTTTTGAAATAGCGTGTGCTATCGGTGTACTGACAGAAAAACTAGCTCCAAAGTGTGAAAGACTACTGTCAGTAGATTATTCAGAACTAGGATTAGTGGAAGCACGGAAACGCTGTAGCCATCTCCCCCAGGTGCGGTTCGAGCAGATGCAGATACCCAAGCAGTTCCCCACTGAGAATTTCGATTTAATTTTATTCTCAGAAGTTGGCTTTTTTTTGACGATGGAAGATTTGCTGGAAACTAAACAAAAAATTATTGACCACTTACTTCCGGGCGGATATCTGTTGATGGTTCATTATCGAGGTACAGCGGGGGATTATTTTATCCTGGATGGGGAGACGATTCACGATACTTTTGTCCAAAATTCTGCATCTTCTTTGAAACACCTAGGCGATCCACGCAAAAAGTTTTTGATGCTTGATTTAGCGCGTCATCACAAACGCTATCGGATGGACTTGTTTCAGCGTTTGTAAGTCTCATCAGCAGATAGATTGCATCAGGGTGTATCGACTATTAACGGTCGATCGCCCTTTTTTCATGCACTAGGAATTATTTAACCGCAGAGAACACTCTTGACACAGAGGGAGAAAATAGAGAGCTGAATACAGGTTTTAATATAATTCAAAAATCCCATGCAGGATATTTGGTACTTTCTGGTATTATATTTAAATATTATTTAACATACAGAGGTTGACCTATGAAACCTTCAGAGTCAGAATCAGTGCCATCCAGCTTTTTTGATGAAACCTATCGCCAAAGTACAGATCCTTGGGGATACACATCCAGCTTTTACGAAACCAGTAAATTCAGAACAACAATCAGATCCTTGCCGAAAGTCAGATTCAAAAATGCTTTTGAAATCGGATGTGCCATCGGTGTACTTACGGAAAAACTAGCTCCACAATGTGACAGACTACTGTCAGTAGATTATTCAGAAGTAGGATTAGAGGAAGCCCGAAAACGCTGTAAAAACCTCCCACAGGTGCGGTTTGAGCAGATGCAAATACCCCAACAGTTCCCTACTGAGCAATTCGATTTCATTTTATTCTCAGAAGTGGGCTATTATTTGACGAAAGAAGACCTTCAAAAAACCCAGGAAAAAATTATTAATCAATTACTTCCCGGCGGTTATCTTTTGATGGTTCACTTTAGGTATCCCGTAGAAAGTTTCCTCTTGAATGGTGAGACGGTTCACGATACTTTTGTCGAAAATTCTGCATCATCTTTGAAGCACCTAGGCGATCCACGCAAAAAGTTTTTGATGCTAGATTTAGCCCGTCATCACAAACGTTATCGGATGGATTTATTTGAACGATTATAAACCATTGTTAGTGCAGTTCTCAGTGGTGAAAAAGTTGAAATTCTCAACTAACTAACTAACCTCTATTATTGCCGTGTTTTCATCTGCTTTCCTTGTGGTACTGGCATCTGAGATGCCAGTAATTTGTGTTTTAAAAAGCGTGAATGGAATCTATCCGAAAGGGAGGTTTTTAACTAAAATTCCCGAATTTCAGGATGAATAAATTGATAACCTGCTTCCTTAATCTTGAGATTGGACACCCTCGCATTATAAGGACGGACGCTAGGGCTTCCATCCCAAGTAACTTGAGGCAAATTATTAGCTTCAAAAATACGATCGAGCAATTGACTACTCGATAGCGACACATCTCCGACTAAATTATAAACTCCCTGCAATCGCTGTTCCAAAGCAAAAATTAATCCCCCAACAATATCATCAAGATGTACCCAATTAGTAGCATCTTCTCCTCGACCAGGACGAGTAGTGCCGGCCCAACGTCCAAAGATTTTCACCAATTCTCGTCCAGGTCCGTAAATTCCACCCAATCGGAGAATGCAAACTTTGAGATTTGGACTCGATGCTGCTAATAAAACCCGTTCTGTTTCTGCCAGAATTTCACTATTTCGATTAGCAGGTGCGACTGGTGACTCTTCATTGACTACTGCACCTTGGCGATCGCCATACACTGAATAAGTCCCTGTATAAATCACCTGCTTGACTGTGGGGTTCTCCTTTAAAACTGATACCAAAGTAGTTGCTGTATCTAAGTAACTTTCCTGATAAGCATCAGGATTGGGAGCGCCTACACATAGCATAACAGCATCTTGGTCTTGCAATAAAGCAGCGATCGCCTCTTTGTCATTTCCTTTAAGCACAGCCACTCGGTGGACAATTGCCTCCAACTGGGCCACTCGTTCCCTGGTGGTGGTAGTCGCAGTCACGGTATAATCAGACTTGGTGCGTAAATTTTTAGCTACCGTTGTACCCACATACCCACAACCGACGATCGCAACTTTCATCAAAAATTCTCCTTAGTTTCATCTTCTCTCAAATTATTACCGGTTTCTACGATATTTTTGCTCTCAGTTGAAACCTTTTGGCTCAAACTGAAAAAATTGGCTTTAACCGCCGGCAAAGAAGTAATTGAAAAAGCTTTGATACTATACTACACTGCTCAGAATCCCAAGGTTCCTGGTTGGGCAAAAGGCGTGGTAATTGGAGCTTTGACTTATTTTATATCTCCGGTCGATGCGATTCCCGATGTATTAGTTGGCATCGGATTTACCGATGATTTGGGAGTATTATTAGCAGCCATAGCTACTGTTTCCGTATATATTAATGCTGATACCAAACAACAAGCTAAACAGAAAATGAAAGATTGGTTTGGTACATAATATTAAGTCTGGTTAATCAACTCCCATTAAATTGGTTGGTAGTGAGGACTTTAGTCATCAAGAACCTAAAGTTATCAATGGGAATCAAGTCCTCACTAGGGATTTAATGAGTCTAGCGAATCACTCTTTAAGAGGTTTGCCTTCTCGATTCACAATCCGGCTTTCACCATCTGATGCCGTCACATTTTCATAAACGCCTTCATCCCGCTTGACGTACTTACTGAAGCCCTGATTTTTATATTCCGTGTCGGAAGTGGGCTTCATCAACCTCGGAGCGCTCAACAATCGGCGCACCGTCGCATCTGCGGGCGTGTCTCCAAGTTCACACTTAGCCAACTCACACAGTTGGCCCCAAGTCGAAACTTCCAGGCTCATACTGTGCCAAACTTCTAGCTGCTGGTTGTTGCTGGAACAGAAATAATCGTATACAGGCATAGCAAAAATCTCGATCGCAACTACTAAAATTATTAATTGCACACTTGTTTCGACTATTTTAGCTTAAAATCACTCTAAATTCAACTGAAATAAGTAAAAGTTACTATTTTAAATAGTCGTTGACAAACTGCCATCAGCTATATAATTAACCCTGTGCAGTTGGTGGAGATCGTGATGGAGACAATGCTCTTTCTCGATCCTAACCCGATCGCCGTAGCAGTTTGCACAACTAGAGCTCGATCGACGGCTAGCAAATGACCCGAAACCTGGCTTAATGCCGTCACAGGATCGATGGTAATTTTCTGACAGCACAAAAATCACTGACCATAACTTTCAATTTTATTTATGTACTCACAACCGAGGATTTACGGATGAGCGATTTCAAAGTTACACCAGAAGTAGAGCTAAAAACAGCTCAAATGTTACAGCGATATCAACTGCAAGACGAGGCAATTTTACGACGTTGGGCCAAACTGCATGGCATCAATAGCACTCGCGGTTTCTTCTATCCCAGCGAAGTAGACTTGATCGATCATGCCCACCATCACATTTACAATTTGGGAATGAGTATTGCTGACTATCAAAGTCTTTTAGACCGCCGTCGCGATTATTCTCAAACCGCTGGAGACCAGAACCAAACAGTGGATAGTCAAGTAGCGAATGAAGCTTATGATGCTATAGAAATGTTGACCGAACAGTATTCTGAAGCTGTTGATTTAATGGGAGAACGCATAGCAGATCATTTCATTGACGAACTAGATTTATCTGTGATGCGACACCTTTCTCAAAAAGTGAAAGACCGCCGTGTACTCAACGGTCAAAACCCCAAGCCGAACCGTTTTCTGCAAGTAATAAAAGCAGTGCTACAACCTAGCAGTGGCAATACGCTTTTGGTCCCAAAAAAAAGTGACGACCCTAGTTTAGAATTAGAACATCACCACCGACTCGGCTAAGGTAAAAACCTAAAAAAAAATACCAAAAACCCCGACTTTTGAGAGAAGTCGGGGAGTTTGACCAGCAGGAATAAGGAACAAGGAAGCAGCAAGATGGCAGAAAAATAAGGAAGAAAATTAAGGGTTTTAGCTATTAAAAACTTCCTCACCGCCTGGGCTGTTTTTACCATAAAAAATAAATTTATGACTACAGAGGGATTTGTTGTCTGCCGAAATCAGAGACAATAATAAGTCGATCGCACCAGTCCAACTCGCTGAATATAGAGAAATGATTAAATCATGGATGGTAATTGGAATTGTTGTTTTGCTCGTAGGATTAGCTTCTAACTTAATCGCCCCCAGCGATATTAAGTGGTTCAATCGACTGCAACGTCCCAGATGGTTAGTATTTGAAAAAGCAATTCCGTTAATTTGGACGGTAATTTTTATTTGTGGAGCTTGGTCAGCAGTGATTGTGTGGGAAAAATCACCAGGGACTCAGGAGACTTGGTGGCGAATGGCTTTGTACCTGCTTTTAGAAATAGTTACTATGTCTTACACGTCGGTGATGTGCAAACTTCGTAGCCTGAAAGTTGGCACTATTATTGGCGGGACAGGCGCGATTTTAAGCGTCATGCTGGCTTTAAGCGTGTTGCAAGTTTCTGAACCAGCGGCCCTGTTACTATTGCCTTATATACTTTGGAGTCCGATCGGCACTTATACCACTTGGGCAATGATAGAGCTGAATCCAGCGGATGTTTAAGATCAAATCCGGTAGCATCATCCTGTATTCATCTCTCTTCTCTCCCTCTGTGTTCTCTGCGCCCTCTGTGGTTAAATCACCTGACGATGCCACCTTAAAACCGATTTGGAGGCCGAGACGGCTCACTTTCCGGCGGAACAGGAGGCTCAGATTCAGCAACCGGAGCATTGAGCGACTGTTGCCAAACTTGGATTTGCGATCGCGCCTCATCAAAAGACCGAGTACCCGCAGGAATTTTCTTCAAAATGGCGATCGCCCCTGCTAAATCCGACGAAGACTGTTCCATCCCCATCGCCAAAATCCGCTGACTCCACTCCTCAATCGCCTGAGTCGCTTGCGATCGCAGAGAACTCCCCTCCGGCACCTGACGAGCCAAGGAAATCGCCGTTTCCAAAGCATCAGGAGTCCCAGCTTGAGCCACCTGACGAGCACTCTCCAACCCTTGCTGGCTTTGAGCCTGAACATCCCAAGTCCGAATGTTCGATCGAGCTTGCTCGTACAGCACCCTTCCCGGTCGAATCCGCCTCGCCATCTCAATAGCCTCCGTCAAATAGCCCTTGGCCGCTAGCTGCTGAGCTCTGTCCAAAAACGGCTGGTCAACCAGTCGCTGTCTCCTGTCAATCCAAGCTTGAATTTTAGTCTGAGCTTCCCCATACAGAGCTCTACCTTGACCGATCATCCTAGCTTGAGCAACGGCAGATTCCAGAGCATTTGGATCGCCTGTATTCGCCAATTCGTTAGCCTTTTGCAGAAACGGACTGTCTTCGATCTGCTCGATTTGACGGCTGAAGCGACTAATTTGGGCGCGAGCTTCCCCAGAACGAGGATTGGCTTCGGGAACTGTTTGCAATTGGGCGATCGCAGCCTTCAAATCCTTCACCCCTCCCGGTGCCGCCAGCCGAGAGGCCAAATCCAAAGTTTTCACATCAGCAATTTCCTGTTGCCAACGGGTGACTAAATCTTGAGCTTTTTTGTATAAAGGACGGCTCGAATTCAAATTTTTAGCCATCGCCACAGCCTTCGACAAACCGTCAACATTACCTGTCAAAGCTTGACCAGTAGCATTAGCCAACTCATTAAAATCTTTGACTTGTTCCTGTAAACTGCCACCGTCAGGAATCTTGTTGGCGATCGCGATCGCCTGCTGCCAATCACCTGATTCCAAACGCTTTTGAGCCTGAGCGAAAATTTTCTGACTAAACTCCCCGATTAGCTTATTTGCAGCTTGATACAAATAACTCTTTTGGTCAATTCCCTGAGCCAGCTTAATTGCCGTCACCAGGTTATCCACTCCTCCATCCTCCGCTTTATTTCGGGCTTTAATTAACTTATTGCCCTCAGCTTTAGTCGCCTGAATTGCCTGAGTTATTTCCTCATATTTAGTGGACTCCCAGAAAGTATTGCCCGTATCCAACAACAAAGTTGCTTCACGGAAAGCCAGAACCCACTCTTCCTTACGCAAGTGGTTTTCTGCCGTGCGGTAAATTTTTTCTGCATCGTTCCAACTAGACTGCCACTTTTCAATCTGCTTTTCCACCATGGGATAAGCAGAAACATTTTGAGGGACTTTACGGGCGATCGCGATCGCCTCCGCCAGTTGTCCTTCTTGAAAACTCACATTTCCCAGCCTGAGAATATCCTCCGCCCACCGATCGATTTGACCGTTAATTCTCGGCCGCATCGGGTGATCCTGTGGCAAAGCATTCACTAATTCGATCGCCCTGAGCAAATCATCCGCCGTCCGTTTGCTAGCAGCTTCTTGAGCACAAAAAAAGCGATCGTTAGCCGAAGCCGTCGGCCAAAAAATCTTCGAGCAATTCGACTGAGAAGTCAAGTTGAACAAAGATGCAATTGCCACAAACCCCATACCCACCGACAGCATCAAACTCACCGCCAGCCAAAATTGCCACTTCTTGGACCACCGCAGCCACCAAGGATTGTCTTCTTCCGGTGGCTGGGAATTTTCCCCCGACGAACTCGGCGGTAATGCCGGATGCTCTCCTGGCATTGGGCCCGAAGTCAACATATCGCGGAGTTCTTTTAGTCTCTCAGCGCGGTTTTTCCGTGCGGGAACAGGCACTAACGATGAAGTATCTGGTGTTGGTTCCAAGGATTTTGATGCAGACCAATGGCCTGGTGTTTTGGGATCTTGACTCATAGAAGCTAATCTAGCCGACTGCTTTATACTAGGCAGAAGACTACCCACAGTCAACATTGTCGAAGCAGCCGGCGATCGATAAATTGGCAATGGGCAATTAGTCAAGAGCCAAATCCCCATTCCTGCCCATTGCCAATTACACATTATTGCCCTAAGAGCCGGACTGCGATCGCAAATCCCCAATCAATTCAGCCAGTTGATCGCTGCTAGCCTTGTACACCTCATTACAGAAATGGCAAGTAGCCTCCGCCCCATCATCTTTTTCAATCATGTCTTGAAGTTCCGCCTCGCCCAGCATTTTTAAGGCGACCATTACTCGATCGAAAGAACAGCTACATTGAAAGCGGACCATTTGAGTTTCCGGGAAAATTTCCAGCCCCATATCTCCCAGTAGCTGTTCGAGAATCTCGTGCAAAGTTTTACCCGATCGCAATAGTGGCGTAAAGCCAGAAAGCTCTGCAACTCGCGACTCCAGAATCGTAACCAGTGCTTCATCCCTCGCCGCCTTGGGCAGAACTTGCAGCAACACACCCCCAGAGGCTTGCACCCCGTCTGCTCCAACAAACACCCCCAACACCAAAGCCGAAGGAGTCTGCTCAGAAGTTGCCAAGTAGTGAGTCAGGTCGTCACCAATTTCGCCGGAAACCAATTCTACCGTACTGGAGTAAGGATATCCGTATCCAATATCCCGCACCACGTACAAATAGCCATTGCCTATGGCCCCACCCACATCAAGTTTACCTTTAGCATTGGGCGGTAGTTCCACCTCTGGATTTTCGACATAACCCCGAACCGTACCATCGAGTCCCGCATCGATCAGCAATCCGCCCAGAGGCCCATCTCCTTTGATCCGAATATTAACCCTAGATTCAGGCCGCTTCATGCTAGAAACCAGTAACAGTCCCGCAGACATCGTGCGGCCAAGGGCAGCCGTCGCCACGTAGGAGAGTTTGTGTCGCTGTCTAGCTTCTTCAGTCAGGCGGGTAGTGATAACGGCTACAGCACGAATTCCGCCGTCTGCTGCTGTAGCGCGAATTAATTGATCTGCCATGAAAAACCTTACTTTTGCCTTTTGATCGCTGCTTCAATCATTTTAGGCATCGGGCATCGGGAATTGGGCATGGGGAATTGGGCATCGGGAATTGGGCATGGGGAATTGGGCATGGGGAATTGATAATTATCAAGATAGTGTAGGTTGGGTAGAGCATAAGCGAAACCCAACACCTTATAGAACCCATTTGAGATCTATTGCTGTTACTGTAAGCCTTATGCCAGATGGATTTCAGCTTTTTTACCACGCTCGCCACATGATTGCTCGTCTTGTGGCTATTGAGTTATGTGAGACGGCTTGTTTATCCGCCTTATTTTTTAAGAAAAGATGTCAAATGGGTTCTATAGAAAAGTTGGGTTTCGCTGGCGCTCTACCCAACCTACACCTACACCGTGTACATTTTACCTGTGAGGGGTCTTACCCTTTCTTGATTCGCCAACAGTCTCGACTAATAGCCTATCCCAATGCCCCATGCCCCATGCCCCATGCCCCATGCCCCCTGCCCCCCTCCCCCATCCCCCCGCCCCCCCCCCCCCTCCCCCCCCCCATGCCCCATGCCCCATGCCCCATGCCCAATTAAAACTTATCTTTCCGCTAACCAGACGATTACCAAGCCTTTACCTTCATCCGTTAGAGTCAGAGCCATAGGTCTCAAACCACTGTTTTTTAGCTGGAAAAAAGAGATATGCCACTAACTTCTAAGCCACCTTTAGCAGAAATCCAGCATAGCACAGGGATCGAGCGGAACTTGCATTTTTATGGCAAGGGCGAAACAATTCCTCTGATGTCCCAAGGCCTGTGGCAAGTTTGTCAAGGTCTAGTGCAATTGAGTACCCTTTATCCAAGTGGGGAAGAAGGACTTTTAGGTTGGGCGGGGCCTTCAATGTGCTTCGGTTTATGGTTGACCAGCTTGCAGACTTACCAGGCTACTGCAACATCAGATGTCTACTTGATCTGGTATTCTATGGTAGAAATCGAAGCTTCTCCTCAATTAGCTCAGGATTTGTTGCCTCAAATGGGTAGACGGCTGCGGCAAATGGAAGCTATTTTGGCGATCGCCGGACAGCGCCGAGTAGAAGACCGTTTGTATCAGCTACTATTATTATTGAAACAGGAATTCGGTCAGCCCGTACTTGAGGGAACTCGCTTGAATATCCGGTTGACACATCAAGATATTGCTAATGCTATTTGTACTACTCGTGTGACAGTAACGCGAATGCTGGGAAAATTGCAGCAGCAAGACTTAATCAGTCGAGACAAAGACCGTCATTTGATTCTCAAAAAAGATGCTTTTGCATCCGCATCCGATCTGTTTGGTTACAAACCTCAAGCATTTTAGAAACAGCAGTAGTGTGCATCTATATTAAATTTTTCCCTAAATTAGGTATCAACAATTAATAGCAGTGCCCTGAGCGTAGTCGAAGGGTCAACAGTTAACAAATTACTCATTTGTTAACTACCGTTGGTCGATCGTAAATTAGACATCTCCTAAAAAGCCAATCTTGAACAGGCAGGATGCCTGTTCCACAAGAATTATGGGAGATGTCTATTAGGCTTTCCAGGCTCTTTCCTACGCCCATCCAGAGAAACCACCTCAGCCTCCGAACTTTCCCTCGCCACCCGAATCAGCAGCCCCGACAACAAAAAACTCGCCACCATCGAAGAACCCCCATAACTAAAAAACGGTAGCGGCAAACCCGTAGTCGGCAAAACCCCCGTCGCCACCCCAATATTCAGCAACGACTGTCCCACCATCACCACCATCGCCCCGATCGCCACCAACTGAGACTCAACATTCCGGGCCTTCATCACCACCCTCAAAGCCACAGTAGCGTACACCGCCAACATCAACAACAGCGAGAAACCTCCCACCAAACCAAACTCCTCAGCAAACACAGCAAAAATAAAATCGCTGTACTGAATCGGTAAATAAAATAACTTTTGCTGCGACATCCCCAAACCAACGCCCCAAATGCCACCCGAACCCACAGCCAGCAGACTTTGAATCAACTGATAGCCGTCTTGTAGAGGATCAGCCCAAGGATTCAGAAAAGACATAATCCGGCGGCGCTGATATTCCCGAAAACTAATACTTAAAACCGCCAATAGCATTCCCCCCATAGCCGTTGCGCCCAACTGCAAAGCAGGTTATTCGTCAACCGGGGCCAGTTGCCGAAAATGCGAGCACTTTGGAGAACGAAAAAGGGTTTAATCAACTCCGAAGGTTGAATAATCGGAACAGGGCCCAGAGATATCCAGCGAGTCGCCCCGTTGATGGTGGTTCCCACTCCGGGAGCTAAAGTCAGCCACAGCAACCCCAGCAACATGAGAATTCCCCACTGAGCTGTTTTGATCAGGTAGCGCAGGGGGGAGTATACCATCAAGTTAAAACCAGCCAGCCCGATCGCCACTGCGATGAGCTGTCGTTTCATATAATATAGACCGTCTCCAAGTTCTGAATTGGCGATCGGGTAGGAAGCTGAGAACAAAGCTGTCAGCCCCACAAACAGCCACAGGAAAGTCAGCCATCTCAGCCAGCGGGCCTCAGCGGCCCATTCAGATACGGTAGGGTCTAAAAATGGAATAAAGCGTCGAATATCAGCAGCCATAGGATTTCAAAACGATCTCAATCAACTATAACAAAGATGATTACAGTACCAGATTGGTTGATTTACTCGTTAATCTGTTCTCTATTATATGGTTTTTGGGGTTTTTTCGGTAATTTAGCGACTAAATATGTAGACTACCAAACTGCTTTTTTTTATGAAGCAATGGGTGCTATCTTAATGACTTTATTTATTCCTGAAATAGGCTATTACATTACCACAAATTATTGGTGTTTTGTTCGCGATCGTCGCAGTAATACTTTCGGCTTATTGAAATATTTGCGATCGGATTATAGCAATCCTAAATCATTTGTGAATTTCTTACTCCCGGACCTTCATAAGGTCCGGGTTGGGGTGGGGTAAAAAACTTTACGACTCCTGCAAGGACTGCATATCACCTCGGATCTTAGGCTGTTTGTCATAAACCGGGTTTTGGGGAATATTTGCGCTTAGCAAATTGCCAATCGGAAAACCCGGTTTTTTGGGTTTTAATGTGTCAGTCCTTCACCTAAATAAGCTTGGATCAGTAACTGCTTCAAATCGGCAATCAGAGGATAGCGGGGATTCGCACCAGTACACTGATCGTCAAAAGCCCGATCGGCCATTTCTTCTACATGAGCCAAGAAAAAGTCATCGGCGACACCTTGTTCTAAGAGTACCTCTTGAATTGTGGCAGGAATTTCAACTTGATGTTTTAAATCTTCCACTGCTTCGATCAACTTCTCAACTTTTTCCTCGTCTGTCTCGCCGCCCAAGTTGAGATAGTTGGCAATCTGAGCATAGCGCCAAGTGCTATTAGGATACTTGTTCTGCGAGAAAGTCGCTTGCTTAAATGGTACATCCGTCGCATTGTAACGAATCACATGGGAAATCATCAGCGCATTTGCTAAACCATGCGGAATGTGACAAGTTCCGCCTAACTGGTGGGCGATGGAATGACAAACTCCTATATTCAGAAGCTAGTACCGAAACGTAAGCTTCGATCGCATGAGTTAACGCATCTATCCCACCATAGGCTGTCAGTCGTTTGGGCATATTCATCGTCAATTCTGGATCGACGATCGCAATATTTGGAGTCAAAGCATAATCTGCAAGGGGATATTTGATACCAGATTTTTCATCTGTCACCACCGCAAAAGGAGTAACTTCCGAACCCGTTCCCGATGTGGTAGGAATTGATACCATCATTGCCTTTTCTCCCAAGGGTGGAAGTTCATAAACCCGCTTGCGAATATCCATAAATCGCATCGCCAATCCTTCAAACTCAATATCGGGATGTTCGTACATTAACCACATCACCTTTGCAGCATCCATCGGAGAACCGCCACCAAAGGCAATAATCACATCGGGATGAAAGCTATTGCAAATTGCTAAACCTTTACGCACGGTGGCTAAGGAAGGATCGGGTTCCACATCATAAAAAGTATAGTGAGCGATGCCGATTTCTTCCAAACTCTCAGTAACTTCTTTGGTTAATCCGAGTTCAAATAAAGGGCGATCGGTAACAATTAGAGCCCGTTTTTTCCCCGCCAAATCCCGCAGCGCTACTGGTAAACAACCAAACTTAAAGTAAATCTTAGGAGGGATGCGAAACCACAGCATATTCTCCCGACGGGAGGCGACAGTTTTGATATTCAATAGATGATGAGGTGTCACATTCGCCGAAACGGAATTACCGCCCCAGCTACCACAGCCCAGAGTCAAAGAAGGATCGAGACGGAAATTGTAAAGATCCCCGATCGCCCCTTGGGAAGATGGAGTATTAATCAGCACCCGCGAAGTTTCGACTTTGGTTTCAAAATAACGAATATGATCCTGATTGCTAGGGGCTGTATACAGCGCCGAAGTATGTCCGTGTCCACCGAATAAGATTAAGGCTTCTGCTTTTTCGACAGCATCATGAAAATCAGCGGCGCGATACATCGCCAGAATCGGTGACAGCTTCTCATAAGCAAAAGGTTCATCTTTGTCGATCGCCTCTACTTCCCCAATCAAAACTCTTGTATTCCCTGGTATTTCCAACCCCGCAACTTCCGCAATTTTGCTCACCGTTTGTCCAACGATTTTCGGATTCAAATGTCCATCGGTTAAAATCACCTGACGAACTCGATCCCGTTCTTCAGCATTCAGGAAATAAGCACCGCGCTTGATAAATTCCTGTCTCACAGATTCATAAACTGCATCTACCACAACCACCGATTGTTCCGAAGCACAAATCGTGCCATTATCAAAGGTTTTACTCAAAATTATCGAACTCACCGCCATTTGAATATGGGCTGTTTCATCAATAATTGCTGGAGTATTTCCCGCGCCCACGCCGATCGAAGGATGTCCCGAAGAATAGGCTGCTTTCACCATCCCAGGCCCGCCTGTTGCCAAAATCAGCTTGATATCGGGGTTTTGCATCAAAGCTTGGGAAAGTGGCACTGTTGGCTCATCAATCCAGCCAATGATATCTCGTGGAGCCCCCGCCGCTACTGCCGCATCCAGCACAATTTTTGCCGCTGCGATCGTGCATTCTTTAGCATGGGGATGGGGCGAAAAAATGATCCCATTTCTAGTTTTAAGCGCAATCAAAGACTTAAAAATAGTGGTTGAAGTGGGATTGGTGACAGGTACGATTCCAGCTAGTAGTCCCACGGGTTCGGCAATGCGTTCGTAGCCAAAATGTTTGTCTGATTCAATTACGCCACAGGTTTTATCATTTTTGTATTTGTTGTAAATCATTTCTGAGGCAAAATGATTTTTGATGGCTTTATCTTCGATTACGCCCATTCCTGATTCTTTTACCGCTGCTTTGGCTAAGGGAATCCGCGCAGCATTAGCAGCCAAAGCTGCTTGTTTAAAAATGCGATCGACTTGCTCTTGAGTAAAAGTTGCAAATTCTGCTTGTGCTGCTTTTACGCTTTCAATTAACAGTTTTAATTCATCAATGTTGGTGACTTTCATTGTCAATTCTCCTCGGCTTTATTGTTGTCAAATTGTCGTGAAATTCTGAGATGGTAGATCCCCCTCGCATCCCCACCCCCCCCTAGCCCCCCCACCCCCCCCTGCCCCCCCCAAGGGGGGATGGGGGAAGGGGGACGGTTTCATTCTCAAACAAATCATCGTTTTGTAGGGGTAGTGCCCCCGTGCCTACCCCCTCCATCGACTATTTGTTAAGTGTTTCAGGGATTGGGGCAGCCACGGGGGGTTTGCCCCTACAAAGAATGAAACAGCCCTGGGGGGCTAGGGGCAGGGCTGTTTCATTCTCAAACAAATCATCGTTTTGTAGGGGCGGTGCCCCCGTGCCCGCCCTCCCCGTCCACGATTTTGTAAGTGTTTCAGGGATTGGGGCAACCACGGGGGGTTTGCCCCTACAAAGAATGAAACAGCCCTGGGGGCTAGGGGGGATCGAGCCAACTTTAACTAAAGTGCGATCGCCCCGATCGCCTCTATCCCGCGATCGCGAAAAATATCAACTATTTGCTGAACCTGTTCAGCCGAAGCGGGTGGTGTATCTTTCAGCTCATAACCAAGCCCTAATTGTTCCCATTTATATTCCCCCATTTTATGAAAAGGTAGAACTTCCAATCTTTCCACATTTTTGAGAGTCGCGATAAAATCTGCTAACTTCTCCACGTTTTCAATATTATCGGTGAGGTGTGGAACCAACACAAATCGAATCCAAGTGGGTTTGTCAATCTCGCTGAGATATTTTGCCAT
>RDXH01000047.1 GCA_004292745.1 Oscillatoriales cyanobacterium
ACAATGTCCGCCTGCGCGGACTAAGAATGTTTTCTTTCAACCCGCGAAGGCGGGTTTTGTCTGTGTAGACGCGATTTCCCATCGCCGGAATTTGCAATCGCCAAAATTGCAATCATTCACCATCCACCGAAACGCTATCATTTTGTCCAATTACGGGTAACAAATGTTCGTGCAACTTCATCGCCTGCAAACAGCTATTAATCCCAGAAACCGCCCGATCGTACTTTTCCATCTTTTCATCATTCTCCCCTTGCAGCCGCTGATTCCTAGCAATCTTCTCCTCTGCTTCTTGTGCTAGAGTTTGCTCCACATAATCGCGGGCTTGACTGTACTTCTGCAAAATATCATCCGCTTGCTTTTGGGCCATCGGTAACAAATGATCTTTGAGCGTTTTATTAACAGTTTGGCGGAAGGTTTGTCGAATTGTTTTCGATACTTTTGGCTCGAAATCTAAGCGCAATAATTGCCTAATTGCTGGTTGGGCATCTACCATGTTTTCGCAGTCGTAACCTTGAGATGTTTGCTGCAATGTTTGCCGGAATTGATAAATCGAAAACGTGTCTTCGTCATAAAAACGGGGACTTTCTCGCACGTAGCGATCGCACTCAACACCCGCCGCATTTACCAAAGCATCAGAAACCCGCTTTGACAACTCATCTAACTGCTGTTCAATTCCCCCGTCATTCCCCAACAATCGATAGAGTAATCGATAGTATTCAGACTTGCGAACACTGTCTTTCAAATACTGGAAGAAATTAGCAACCAAGGAAGCAGTAGACTCTACTAAAATATCTTCTAACTGATTTGCCAAAAAGTAAAGCGCCTCAACTAAAACCGCAATTAAAGGCGCTGTAGCATTGCGGGGATGAGTCAGCACAGTACGCCCGTAAGCTGCTTCAACCGAAAAGCTATCTAGCAATTCATCCAAGCGTCGAATCATCCGAGATTGCAGTTGCCGAAAATCGTTATCAAAAACATCGCATTTGTTCATAATCATTTCATTGATTTCTGTGGCGATATGTTCCCGAAAATCCTGTCCGACTTGCTGCAATTCTTGATTTAACCGTAAAAGTTCCTGTGCTTTCATCGCCTCAATTTCGCGGGGCTGGCTGTCCAAATTCCGCTGGATTGTTTGGTAGTGTTTCCGCAGTTGAATGCACAAGTCTTCTAAATCGTCGGCGAGGTTTTTGAACAGTTGCGGGCGTTTTTCTTCGGTGAGGTAGCGGGTAATTCCCCTGCGAAAATCTTCGATGCCGCTATCTTGAATTAATTGCTCGATTAATGGCCTTCCTTGTTCTGCAAGAATCCGCACGTAGTTTTCATTCGGTGTTTCGTAGCTGTTAACTGAAATCCGAAATTTGCTGGGAGATAACTTCCCAGAATTGGCACAGTAGCGGTTAAATTCGCTGATAAATTGTGGAGTTTCTTCGCTATTCTCGCTACCATTACCCGTATTGTAGGGGCGGGTTTTACCGATCGACTCTGAATCTAAGTTACTATCTACATAAACCCGCCCTCTTTCGGCAAATATTGTATTTAAGCCAAAGCGATCGCGACTTGTGGTATTTTTAATCAAACTACCGTAAAATCCCAACAATCCGCTAGTTTTGTAAACTCTGGTAGTATCGCGAAAGTCGGAATTAATCAGATTTTCTAAGCGCTGTCGCAGTTGGGTGTTGTACCAAGTTTCGTCGATGCGGTTGAAAATGTAAAAAAGCCGATCGCGAATTCCCGGATTTCCCTTGGTTTTTTCCATCAACTCGGTTTCTTCCGTCGTCATTTCCCCTGACGAAGCTGCTTTTAAAACGCAGACAACTGCCGAAGTATCCGGGCTTTCAATTTTATTATAAGTCAATTCTGCATCCCGTTGTACAGGCGCATCAATTCCCGGCGTATCGATAATTATATTGCCATCTTGCAGCAGGGGATGATAACAATAATATTCGACGCGCTTGAGCACCGCACTGTTGCTACCGCGACGAGCATAGCTAGCAGCTTCCTTGAGATTGGAAAAGTTAAACTGTTCCATCGAGTAGGTGGCGTTTGCGAGGCTGTGGATGCGATCGCGATTTGCCTCAAAACCTTCTAACAGCAGCATCAAAGCCTTAGCTTGTTTGGCTAATTCCGATTTATTTTCGCCGCCTTCCTTTTCAATAATTATTCTACAACCCTGAGACAAAAGTGGCACTACATCTGTTTGATTAATATTAAGTTCAGTAGTTAAGCCTAATTTTTCACAAAGAGCATAGGCTTGCTCTCGAATTTCCACTTCGCTCAAAAATGTGAGGACAACTCGCTCTTTGTCTGGCTCAGCAAAGGCGATATAACATTCAGTACCTGTGGCGTGTCCTTCAGCGCTGTAGAGCAATTCTCGCTCTAATAAAGCATTGATTAACATGGATTTTCCGGCACTGAAAGCACCCGCAAACACAATTTCAAATTCAGGAGCAATTGCTTTTTTCAAAGAAGCTTGCACTGCGGTAATATCTTGTTGTCGCAAAGAGGATTCTTGACGCAGCAGTTGCAATAAAGACTCTACGTGTGCTTGTAGATTTTTGCATTGAGGCGAATTTTGAGTCATTGTGGTAGAACGATCCTGATTATCTCATAATTATCTTAGTGTTAATTATCAGCTAGTTCAGAGTTCATCACAACAGTAATTTCACTTATATAGCAATCCTAAATCATTTGTGAATTTCTTACTCCCTCCCCTTAATAAGGGGAGGGTTGGGGTGGGGTAAAAAACTTTACGACTCCTGCAAGGACTGCTATATTATCCATGGTTGCTGAAAGTATTGCCTATTAACGGGTTTAACTTCCAGACTCTTCCTGGGAACTAATATCACTCTTGCTCGGCATCGCAAGCTATCAGAAAAACAGGAGGCTGATCCTCCTAATTTTCCTTACTAGGTAGAACCTAGTAAGGAGTGCCATTTAACTCTATTATACAGATAAATCTTGACGTGGTTTAAAAGACTCAACCTCTCGCAATTTCTGGTACAATTCTCGTTCTTCATCGCTAATTTCCTTGGGAATTAATACCAAGATTTCTACCAATTGATCGCCCCGATCGCCATTGCCCGTCGGATAGCCCTTTCCCGCCAGCCGCAAGCGCTTGGACGAAGGAACTCCAGGGGGTAATTTCATTTTCACCCTACCATCGAGCGTGGGTACTTCCACCTCTCCACCCAGCACGGCTTCACTAGGAGTCAGTGGCAATTCGCAGCAAATATCCGACATTTCTAAGCGAAAAAATGGATGGGGAGAAATCGTAATTTTCAAATACAAATCCCCGCCGCCAATGCCTTGATTTCGCAATCGAATTCGCTGGCCAGATACCATAGCAGCAGGCAGATTCACTTCGATTGTCCGCCCGTCTTCTAAAGGAATTCGCTCTAGGCCTCCAGCATAGGCTTTTTCCAAACTCAAAGTCAGCGTGGCCTCAATATCTCTTCTAATTTCTCGCTCTACTGTTTCTCTAATTTCCCTTCTAATTTCCCGCTCCTCCATATCTCTTCTAGGTTCCCTAGAATTAGCCACATAACTCGTTTTCTTAGATGCCGTACTCCACGGTTCCGGGGAACTAACTCGCTGTGCATCATTGGCTGTGCCCATCCTCACTTCCCGGCGTCTTCCGAGCACTTGGTCGAAAAATTTATTAAAATCTGAGTAGTCGCTAAAATCGACATTATCGGCAGTTTTTCTGCTGCTAGCTTTACTGTTTCCCCAAGTTGAAAAATTGGGAATTCGCACGCCTTGTTTGCTTTGAAAGCCTTTTTGCTTCCAAAATTTACTAAACTGGTCGTATTGAGCGCGCTTATCGATATCTGAAAGAATATCATAGGCTTCATTAATATCCTTAAACCTATCTTCAGCAGATTTGTCCCCTGGATTGACGTCAGGGTGTAACTGTCTCGCCAGCCGTCGATAGGCTTTTTTGATTTCATCGGCGGAAGCATCTCTGGGTACTCCCAGAATTTGATAGTAATTGCGAAAGTTCTGCATTTTTAGTCATTAGTCATTAGTTATTAGTTATTAGTTATTAGTTATTAGTCATTAGCCATCAGTCATACTGCTTCCCTGTTTCAAACTAGGGACTAATGACTAGGGACTAATGACTAACTACTAATTACAGCCAATCGTCGTCATCATCCCAGTCGTCGCTTTGATTTTGATAGGGGCGACTTGGGCGATTAGTGCTGCTTCTGCGATCGGGAGTGCGATCGCGATCGTAAGATCGATCGTAAGATCGATTTTGATCGTAGGGGCGATCCGGAATTGGATCGACAGTCGATCGCCGATAGGGCTTAGCATTCTGATAATAGCTGTTGTCGTCGCTGCGTCGCTTGTTACCCTCGCCAGAAAAAGTGCGCTTCACAGACTCAAAGAAATCATCATCGTCATCATCCATCGCAAATGCTACAACTTCCCGGCTCAAATCATAAAGAGCATCCTGCAAATCTGAACCAACTTGGTCCACTCCGCGCTCATCATTGCGTTCCAAACTGTCTCGTAATTCTCGAATTAAAGTTTCTATGCGTTGGCGGCTTCTTTGAGCAAACTGCATTCCGCGATCGAGGGCAACTTCCCGCAACTGTCGCTCCGCCTGATAAGCTAAAGCCTCAGCGCGATTGCGTTTTTCCACCCTTTCCCGCTGCAACTTATCAGCTTGAGCAAACTGTTCAGCATCGCGAATCATTTGATTCACTTCCTGCTGAGAAAGCGTCGAAGCACCTTGCACAGTAATGCTTTGTTCTCTACCAGTAGTTTTGTCCAAAGCTGTCACCAACAGCATCCCGTTAGCATCAATATCAAAAGCTACTTGTATCTGCGGAATCCCTCGCGGTGCCGGCGGAACTCCCGTCAGTTTAAAGCGTCCCAAAGACTTATTATCCCGGCCTAATTCCCGTTCCCCTTGGATGATGTGAACTTCTACCACAGTTTGGTTGTTTTCAGCAGTCGAAAAAATGTCCGATCGCCTCACAGGAATAGTAGTATTGCGGGGAATCAATTTTTTCATCACACCACCGATGGTTTCCAAGCCCAGGGACAGCGGTGTCACGTCCAACAACAGGACATCTCGGACATCACCCGCCAAAATCCCCGCCTGAATTGCCGCGCCCACAGCCACAACTTCATCGGGATTGACATTTTGATTTGGTTCTTTATCAATCAAACTGCGAACAACTTGTTGAACCAAAGGAATGCGAGTCGAACCACCAACTAACACAACTTCATCAATGCGAGAAGGACTCAAATTGGCATCAGCCAAAGCTTGTTTGACTGGACGGCGCAGCCGCTGCACCAAATCGCTACACAGCCCCTCAAATTGACCGCGAGTCAGCCTCGTTTCCAGATGCAAAGGGCCATCTTCATTCGCATCAATAAACGGCAAATTAATCTCCGTCACGCCAACTCCCGACAGCTCAATCTTAGCCTTTTCCGATGCTTCGATTAAGCGCTGCAAAGCTTGGCGATTTTTCCGCAAATCAATTCCTTCTTTTTCTAAGAATTGTTCGGCCAACCAATCGACAATTTTGGAGTCAAAATCATTGCCTCCCAATTGAGTATCGCCGCTAGTTGCTTTAACTTCAAATACTCCATCTCCGACATCTAAAATCGACACATCAAAGGTACCGCCACCCAAATCAAACACTAAAATAGTTTGACTATCTCGCCTCTCCAAACCGTAAGCCAAGGAAGCCGCTGTCGGTTCATTTAAAATTCGCTTGACATCAAGTCCGGCAATTCGTCCCGCATCTCGCGTCGCCTGTCGCTGAGAGTCGTTGAAATAAGCAGGTACCGTAATCACAGCCCCTGTCACTTCTTGTCCGAGATAGCGGCTGGCTTCATCGGCCAACTTCCGCAACACCATCGCCGAAATTTCCTCTGGGGCGAAATCTTTTTTCATCCGGGGACACTTGATTTTAATGTTCCCGTTGTCGTCGCGGCGAGTTGTGTAAGGGACGCGCTTTGCTTCTGGAGTCAGTTCGGTGTATTTGCGTCCGATGTACCGTTTGACTGCGTAAAAGGTGTTTTGGGGATTCAAAACTGTTTGGCGTCTGGCCATCTGTCCGACAAGCCGTTCTCCTTCCTTGGTGAAAGCAACTACCGAGGGAGTTGTCCGCATCCCTTCTGCATTGGCAATCACAACCGGTTTGCCACCTTCCATGACGGCTACTACTGAATTTGTTGTTCCGAGGTCAATGCCAACTACTTTTCCCATGCGTCTGTTATCTCCTGTGGCGTTGTGTTTAGCCTTTTAAATATAAGCGTAAGTATGATTGCATTAATTGTACCGCGTCGAGAAGCGGGGACTGCGGGGGGATTGCCTCACTTGGGGCTAGCGGCTGGGGTTGGTTGGGTGCGATCGCCCTTTGTTCAATACAGTTTGGTGCCGCAACGGAGGAGCAAATTGATTAGAATGAAGAGAAAAAGTTATACCTATCATCAACATAGAGGTAGCCTGAATGACCGGATTAGAAGTATTGCAGTCAGTTGAGTTTCTCAATCTCAAAGGCAAACAAGTTGCTGTCTTAGATGTCAAAACTTGGCAAGCACTCATCGAATGGTTGGAGACTTTAGAAGATTTGCAAATTGCCAAAAAAGCATTAAAGGAGTTAAAAGCTGCTGGTGGAAACCGCGAAAGACAGTCATGATTAAAACATTTACTCCCGAACAAGAAGCGTTAATTCCAGTTTATCTAGAAAAGTGGCGGAAAATTGCACTGTCTACTGAGCCGATCGACCGCGAAAAAGCGACAGAAGCAGTAAGAGGTGCTTATGATATGATGGGCATGATAAAATGGCCTGAAATCCTGTTCTTTGATAGTCCTTATGCAGTTTTTAGAGCAATAGAGTGGATAGAGATTATTTGTTACCGTCTAGTGTATGAAGAACTATATACAGAAGTAAGAGGTAAGCTATCTGAGCAACGATCTGAGAAAGTATCGCATGAAATTCATTGGCTGGATTGGCAATTCTATGAGCAACTTTACGGTCCACTGCTAAACCAACTCAATCAGTTATTTGAACCTGAACTGGAACCAGAGGGAATTGTTTATTCTGGCTGTGGCTTTGATTTTTATATTTCCGTGTTAAATTGCGATTACGATCCTAAAGAATGGGCAACAATTGAGGGTTTATTCAAAGAGTGTGGCTTTATGTTAGCTAACGAAGATGTTTGCCTGGTTTGCGATCGCCCCCGCATCCTCTCCTTCGACAACCAACACCGTCTCCACGCCGAAGGAGGGCCAGCCATTCAATTTGCTGACGGATACAGCATCTATTCCTATCACGGCGTCACCTTACCCGAAAAATACGGAAAAATCCACCCCAACGAGTGGCAACCTCAATGGCTTTTAGAGGAAGAAAACGCCGAACTCAAACGAGTGCTAATTCAAGGAATTGGTTACGATCGCATAGCGCGCGAATTAGCAGCCGTTGAATTAGATAGTTGGCAAGAATACACCTTATTAAAAATTGATACAAAGGTTGACGTTGAGCCGATTTATCTGTTAAAGATGACTTGTCCCAGCACCGGATTTATTCACGCTTTGCGAGTCCCGCCCGATATCAACTCAGCCAGAGAAGCGATTAAATGGGTGAATTGGGGAGTCGATCCAGATGATTTTTCAGTACAAACTTAAGGAGGCAAGAGTTATGCAAAGCATTAAAGTGCGATCGCGCGTCGGTGCGAACAGGAAAGAGCTCAACAACAACGACAAAGAGCCGATCGCGCCGAAGACGAATTAGAGCAATTACGCGCTCAACTGCGATCGGCTGGAATCGAACCCCAATTGTAAGCCAGCATAAATAACAAAATACCCCCATCCCCGACTTCTTCAAGAAGTAGGGGAGACAACTTTTTTAAACCTGAAAAGTGATTGTTAAATTATTTTTAGCTTATCCCCTACACGCTAAATTATATCTCGTTCATCGTCAAGACGCAAACAGTCCAATTGTCGGTTTTTTTGGCAGCAATAATCTGACTTTTTGCCGATACAGTCCGCTATCTAAATGATTCGTTAATTTGGGTCGATGATCGCACTTTTTGACCTGCTTAGTCTAAACTCTAATAACATTGGATAGCTTGCCAAAGCATCACTAAAGATCCATTCGATCGCCTGTTGATTTTTCAAGCAATTGTAGAAAGCGCTGTGCTGCTGAGTGGCGATTCGATACTAGCCAACTATCTGGTAAAAATAGAGTGGTAACATCTACCATCGATAATACCGATAAGGATTATCCCCATTTTCAAAATCCGTCCTATAATCAGAATGATAAAACTGATTACTCGAACCATTAAACACCACCCCATCCGCCTTAAAACTCGCCCCCAAATTTGCCAAAATCTGAGCATTAGCGCGAGTTTGTCGCCAGCGAGTAAAACGCAAATAAGTCTTAGTATCAGCATTCAAACCATCCGGGTCAATCTGAGAAAAAATCGCCACACCCTTACCTACAGCAACCCGACTTAACAAACCGTCAGCACCAATTTCTCCCCCAGACTTAATCAACCAAGTATCATAAAAAGAGCGCGATCGCAAATCCGAACCACTAACACCCCTCACCTCATCCCAACTCGGAACCGCCAGCGAACCACCAAAATTCTGAACTGACTGCAAACCCACACCCAAACCAGCAACAGGCACTTGTCGCGGCAAGAAAAACACCTTCCCACCAGCATTCAAATAACCCCGCAAATCAGCATCTTTCACATTAGCCTCAGCCCCGATAATAGCCAAACCAACATCTGGAGAAAGCCCATTAGCCCGCTGATAAATTACCCCCAAATCATCCAACTTCTTCCCATCTCCATCTCCCCCAATTAAAACCACCTTATCCGGCTTCCCAGAAACCATAGCATTCATCCCATAACTCACAAGTTTTTGGACTAACTGCGCCGCCCCAGCATCCGCAGCAAAATGGTCTTCCAAATCCAACTCATTTAAAATCAATCGCCCTTTTCCATAATCCAATTCCATCAACGGCGAATAAGCTAAATCAAACTCCGACTCCAAAATTGGCCGCCAAGAAGTGCGGTGTGGCTTCTCAATAGAAGCGCTGCTGACACCCCCATGATTTCCCCAATGCCAGCCGTACCAATGTGAATTTTTTGGACTCAATTTTCCCACGGTATGAACCGTATCTGGATAAGCTTCAATCAAAGTGCTTTGTCCTGTCCAATCCCGCAAATCAGCCTCGTCCAAACCGCTAACTGCCTGGTGGTTACTATTAATTGGATAAACTCGACGGCTGATGTGTTGTGCAATCCGCAAACCGATATTTCGCAGCCATTCCCTGCTTTGGGAAAACACAATTACCTTACCACCATTCCGCACAAAACTTTCTAAATTTCCTGGCAAACTTTGCCCGCTAGAAAAGGCTTCCCTACCAATAATTAGTAGGGGCAATCCCCCCGTGGTTGCCCCTCCCGTAGTTGCCCCGACATTACCATTCCAAGGCACAAGTTCGTAACCTAATTGTTTTAACATCACCGATGTTTTGCCCACAGGATCGAAGATTGTCAGCTTATCCTTGATTTTGCTTGGATTTTCAAATACCCGGAACGAAAAAGTATCAACATGGGGGCGATCGCCCACCCTAGCACTCAGGCGAATTTCCCCATCAACCTTGCCCGAAACCTTCTTAGGTAAAATCACATCAATGGGGAAAAACAGCGTACCTGCGGTGTCAATAGTTCCCTGTTTATCGCCTTTTTTCACCTCTTTCCCATCCACCCAAACTTGCCAATTAAAAATAAAATTTTGTTGACTCCTAGTATCGTTAATTAATACTATTTGCTTAGCCAGTTTTCCCCCCGCAAAAAAACTGTGGTCTTTGGTGACAAAAGCGGGACTAGCACCAGCAATCCAAGCCAAAGTAGGACCATTATTTTTCATAATTGCCTCGCCACCAGGATAAATATTGTAAGATTCTGGCTGCAAATAATACAGCAGACTCTTCGACACCTGCTTCAAATAGACCCCCCGCTGTCCCGGTTGAAATTCTCCAACATCTATCTTAGTTTTACCAACATCCGAAACTTGCCAACCATGGCCATCACTCCAAGGAATCATCCCCCCAGACATCCCAAAAGTCCGCCAACTGCGCCAAGTATTTGTACTGAATAACTGCTGCAACTTTTGAAAAGCCGGTGCAAAATCTAACTCTGGATTCAGATACCAGTTTTGATACTCCTGGGCCTTAATAAATTTTTCCCTAATTTTATTTTTATAACTCTGACTTTCTAACTCATAAGCCTGTTTACCAAAATAAATCGCTGCAAACTCTGTCATCCAAGGTTCGCTGACAATAACGCGATCGAAACCATCGCGATTTCGCATCATGGTTGCTTGTAGTGGAGTCCCAAATTCCACCACCATGTAGGGCATTTCTCCTGTTTTGCTCCACTCAGAAATCCACTCTTCTCTTTCTTGCAAGGGAATCATATTTAAATAAGAATTAAGCGCATAAACATCGCCAAAGTTTGCACCTTGATGTAACATCACAGGTCTAGTTGGATCGACTTTTTTAAGAGCAGAATACAAATCTTTTGCCAAAGGTGTGTTTTCCCGCAAACGTTTATCATCAATGGTTCCCAGGGTTCCTGTTACTTTTTTATTACCTATACGACGAGGATTTTGGTCGTCATTGTTGCCAAAAAAATTAGGACTGGTTGCCCACATTAAGACTGAGGGGTGATTGCGATATCGTCTCATTTCCGTCGCCATTCGTCCTTGCCAGCGTTCTCTTGTTTGGTGGTTTTTCCACTTGCCGTTCCAACCTATGGAAGTAATATCTAAAGCGGGAGCCATAATGGGAAAACCTTTGATGTCTGCTATTTCCGAAAACAGTTCTCGGAAATGCCACCGTCCCCGTTCGTCATGATCCCAAGGCCACATTTCTATGATATTAAAACCGGCTTTAAGGTAGCCCTCAATTAATTTTTGGGCTCCGACGACACTACCACCTTCCCATGTATCGGAATGTAAGGTTGGTCGCAGCCGCAATTCTGTTCCATTTAATAAAAATTTACGCCCTTCTATCCAAAATTCTCGGAAGCCAAAAGGTTGGTTGTACTGTGTATTAATGCCAGTTCCTGTTACTTCTAATTGCAGGTTATAAAGGTTTGGTTGACCTAGGTCCCAAATCCGAGGGTTTTTCCAGTCCCACTGGATGTTTACGGTTTGAGTTGGTTGAGCTTTAACTTGGGCTGTTCCGGTAAATTTTTGTTCGACTTGACCCTTTTCATCGAACATTTGAGCTACTAACTGAATTTGACCGTTTTGTTTAATATCTTTGAGTTCTATATCTAATTTTATTTGGTGGTTTCGGGTGGAAGTTTGAACAAAGACATCGCTAATTAACGGACCTGGGGGTCTGCTAAAAATTCTGACTTCACCAATGATTCCTCGCGAGAGGAGGTTGGATTCTTTGGTGTAGATTTCACTCGGTCCCATAATCACTACTTTCTCTTTTTCTTCGGAGATAGCAGCGACTAAAATCGATATCGTATTTTGACCTAGTTTGGCTACTTTAGTAATTTCCAGAGTGCCGTAGGGCCAATCAATTTGACCGCAGTTAATCCCGTTGATAAAGATGACTGCATCGGTGCTGACTCTGGCTAAATCGATGAAAATTCTGCGGTTTGTCCAGTCACTGGGAATGTCTATTGTCCGCTGATACCAGGCTTTTGATAGTTGTTTGTTTTTGAAGTTTTCCCACTCTTTGCCAGTACCACGAGAGATGATTCCTGGTATGACTTCGCTGTTTTCTTCCATCCAGTCCCCTGGTACTTGAATGGAACCCCAGCTTGGGGATGAGGGGGGATTTTGGGAATTGCCAAGGGCGGGGACAAATTGCCAGGTGCCGTTGAGATAAATCCGATCGCCTGTATTGTCGATCGCACTGGGGTTGGCGATGGTAAAATTGGGAAAGCCGATCGAGATCCCTGAGTTACTCGCAGAATTTGGATTTTGAAGTGTATAACCCATGAATCCGAACATGATTGCGGCTGCCAAAAATAACCCCATCGTTTTTGCCAGCTTATTATTCACGCTCAGTTAGTCCCCAAAAATCAGCTTATTTGTCTGTCGATCATAACAAAGAGATGCGCAGATGGGTAGATGGCGAGAGGCCCCGATGGGGAGGTAGCAGCAGTTAACTCTTAACAAACAACCGACTTCTTCAAATCTGTCTCCGGGATGATGGCAAGTCGCCCAAAATTATGATTTGCTAGATAAAAAAAACAATTATTAATATCTTTTTAAGTAGTCAATAATTTAGCGCCCTCGCTATAGGTCAACGAAAATGAGTCCGCTTCAGGTACTACCTTTACCCATTAAACCTTACAAAATTGCTGGATTTGCCACCAGCACAGCATTACTGCTGACTATTTTGTTACTGTTGACATTTAAGGCAACTTCTGCGATCTTATTTTTGCTCACTGCAATGGTCGCGGCTTGGTATGCTGGTCTCAAGTCCACAGAAAAAGAACTACAAACAGAACGAGATGTTATTGCCAAAGTCATTAGCATAGCCGCCTGTTTGATTGTAGTTCTTGACAAGGAAGGACGGATCGTCAGTTTTAACGAATTTTGCGAAAAAACCACAGGCTACTCCTTTGCTGAGGTCAAAAATAAATTTGTTTGGGATTTGTTCTTGGTCTCCGAAGAATTAGAGCCTGTGAAAAATATTTTTAATCAACTAAAAGCCGAAAATTTTATTAGTAAATATACTAACTATTGGCTCACAAAAACTGGTGAGAGGCGCTTAATTAATTGGTCAAATACAGTCATTCTTGATGGCAAGGGTTTGGTAGAATATGTCATCGCAACTGGTGTCGATGTTACTGACTGTCGCATCGCAGAAATAGCCTTAGCTTTATCCTACAGTGAGCTAGAAACTAGAGTCAAACAGCGAACGGCAGAATTGACAGTAGCGAAGGAAGCGCTGCAAGCTCAAGAAGAACGATTTCGCTCTTTAAGTTCCTGTTCGCCGATGGGGATTTTCATGGCGGATATTCAGGGTCGCACTACCTATGTAAACCCCCGATGTCAGGCTATTTATGACATGACTTTTGAAGAAATTTTAGGCGATAGCTGGCAAAATTACATTCACCCAGAAGACAGGGAGCTAGTGTTGACTCAGTGGCATAATTATACCCGCGAAGGTGGAGAATATGCGAGGGAATATCGCCTGCAAATATCCGAGGAAATTTGCCGTTGGGTTAATGTTAGTTGCTCCCCCATGTTTTCTGACTCTGGTGAATTGATGGGACACGTTGGGACTGTTCGAGATGTCACAGAACGTCAACAAACACAAGCAGCTTTATCCAGCAGCGAACAGCAACTGAGAACACTGTTAGAAAATACGCCAGATATCATTATCCGTACTGACAAAGAACTGCGTTATGTCTATGTCAATCAAGCAGTAGCCAACAGCCAAGGACAACCGGTTTCATTTTTTATTGGTAAAACCAGTGCCGAAATCGGAATAGAGCCAGAACTATGCCTACTTTTGGAAACAACTGTTCACAAAGTTTTTGCATCTGGGAAAGAAGCAATCATTGAATTTGAAGCACCTTCAGCCAACGGTATCAGAACTTATCAATCTCGTGTAGTTCCTGAATTTGATAAAGCAGGTGTAATTCAATATGCATTAATTGTAGCGCGAGATATCACCGAATTGAAAGTTGCAGAACTTCAAAAAGCGCAACTGACTATAGAACAAGGCGCTAGGGAAAAAGCGGAAATAGAACAACAACGATCGCGCTTTTTAGCAGAAGTCAGTAAAATTCTCGCTGCGAGCTTTGATGGCGAAACTGTGTTGCAAAATATCGCCGAATTAGCCGTGGAAATGGTAGCACAGGGTTGCTGGATTCATCTGAGGGAAACCGATGACCAAGTTCGCCTAGTCGCTGTTGCTCACGCAGAAGCATCCTGGCTGGATGGGAGGAATTTGTTGACGCTGGGAAATATTGATAATCAGGCTTTACATGGTTATCCCTTAGTAATTCGCACGGGAACCTCTGAATTAATTAGTGAGGTAAATCCAGAAATCTTAGCCACAGTATCTGGAAATGAAGCAGAACTAGAATTATTACGATCGCTCAATATCGGCTCCCAAGCTTGCGTACCGATGACGGCGCGGGGACGAGTCATCGGTGCTATTACTTGCTTTACATCTGAGTCCGATCGCCACTACAATTCGGCAGATTTAGCCATGCTAGAAGACCTAGCTTACCACGTCGCCCTAGGTCTTGATAATGCCAGACTTTATGCAGAAGCCCAGCAAGCACTGGCTCAAACATCCGAATCCTTTGCCTTAATTGACTCGCTATTGGAAGCATCTCCTTTGGGGATTTGTTTTTTGGATCGCGAAATGCGCTACATCCGCATCAATCAAGTCTTAGCAGAACTCAACGGTTTGTCAGCCGAAGAACATTTGGGTCAAGACTTCCGCCAACTGTTGCCAGAATCCGCAGCCCAATATGCCTGGATAATTCAGCAGGTTATAGATACTGGCGAACCCATTTTGAACGTCGAAATTAGCGGTGAATCTAAGGGAAAACCGGGTGTTTTAGGCCATTGGGTAGGTAATTACTATCCGGTGAAAAATGAAAAAGGAGAAACCATAGGATCTGGGATAATTCTTACAGATATTACGGTAGCTAAACAGACAGAAATAGCTTTGCGAGAAAGCGAAATACGGTTCCGCAGTGTCGTAGAATCAAACATGATCGGTATCGGTTTTTGGGATAGAGAAGGCGCAATTACTGAAGCTAATGATGCCTTGCTAAATATGCTTGGATATACCAGGGAAGACTTGGTTTTGGGAAACTTGTATTGGTCGCAAATTACGCCACCGGAACAGGCCTATCTCGATCGCATAGCCTTGGAGCAAATCTCAGCATTCGGGAGTTGCACGCCTTTTGAAAAATTCTACATCCGCAAAGATGGCACGCGCTTGCCAGTTTTGATCGGCGCGGCACATTTCCAAGGATGCCAAGACAAAGGTTCGTTCTTTGTTCTCGACATTAGCGATCGCAAACAAGCAGAAGCAGCGCGATCGGCAATCAATCAAACTTTAGAAGCCTTGGTTCAAGCCTGTCCTCTGGCAATTACCGTTTTCAACTCCGAAGATGCTGTGGTAACACTGTGGAATCCAGCGGCAGAAAGAATTTTTGGTTGGAAGGAATCAGAGGCAGTCGGTAACTTTTTGCCCAATGTTCCTGCCGATAAACGGGACGAATTTACTGCTAAGTTGAAAGGCATTCGGGAAGGAAATGCGATCGCCGGAGTGGAAACTAAGCGCCAAAGGAAAGACGGTACACCGATCGATATTGGCTTGTGGGCAACTCCCATACATGATGCCAAGGGCAATATTAATTGTATGTCGATCGTCGCTGATATCAGCGATCGCAAACAAGCCGAGGCAGAACGCACCGAATTACTGCAACGCGAACGGGCCGCCCGGGCCGAAGCCGAAGCCATCAACCGCCTCAAAGACGAGTTTTTAGCGACTCTTTCCCACGAACTGAGGACTCCTTTAAACGCGATTCTGGGCTGGGCTCAGGTGCTTCGCAGTCGCCCCTATAATGCAGCCACCTTAAGCCGTGCCCTGGAAGCGATCGAGCGTCAGGGAAGGGTACAGACCCATTTGGTGGAAGATTTGCTCGACGTTTCCCGGATCATTCAAGGTAAGTTGTCTCTGAAAACTGGCTGGTTGGATATAGTCAAGACGATCGACGTGGCGATGAATTTAGTCAGTTTCGAGGCCCAGGCCAAGTCTGTCACCCTCAACTCACAACTTGACCCCGCACTCGGATTGATCTGGGGAGATCCTCACAGGTTGCAGCAAATAATATCGAATTTGCTGACCAATGCCGTGAAGTTTACACCGTCTGGTGGCACTGTGGAATTGCGCTTGTCCAGGGAGTTGGGAGGTTCGATTCCGAATTTGACAGAGTACGGCGAAGTTGCAGCACTTTCGCCGCTACCAATGACTAATTACCTGCAAATTCAAGTCAGCGACACCGGAAAGGGCATTTCTGCTGAGTTTCTGCCCCATGTGTTCGATCGCTTCCGCCAAGCTGACGGCTCAATTACTAGGGCGAATAATGGTTTGGGACTCGGATTAGCCATTGTCCGCCACTTGGTGGAACTCCACGGCGGGAGTGTCACAGCCGAAAGTCCGGGTCTAGATCTAGGTGCTACATTTACGGTGAAACTGCCACTAAAACAGCCGAAAAGTCAGAAGTCACAGTTGAGAGGGGACAGGAATTCCCGGTTTTTGCCTCCTGGAATTCTGGCTGGTTTGAAGGTTTTGGTGGTTGATGATGAACCTGACAATCGCGAACTTTTGACTGTGATGCTTTCGGAATGGGGCTCCGTGGCGATCGCGGCTGGTTCCGCGGCGGAGGCGATCGAGATTTTAGGCAAGTTCCAGCCGGATATTTTGGTGAGTGACATCGGTATGCCGATCGAGGATGGTTACTCTCTGATCCGCAAAATTCGATCGTCCCCATCTGCTATCACCAAACGCTTGCCGGCTGTCGCCCTAACGGCCTATGCTAGGGATGAAGACCGCGCCAAGGCGATCGCCGCGGGCTATGACGAGCACTTAACCAAGCCCATCGAACCAGCTCAATTCGTAGCAGTTTTAGCCAAATTAGCAGGTTTGAACGAAAACGATTTTCACTAGCTTAGTTGTTACCAGGGTCTGCCTTTAACTGAATTTTCTCCGTGTAACTGCTCTAGATGAACTACAAAATCCATCTAGATTTTGCATATATATCCCCAGGAACAACTACCAGTTGTACAAGCGCTCAAAGGCGAAACAGTATATCTTGACGATATAGAAATTCATCGAGATGGAAATATTACTTCCTTTGAGGTACGTGCTCGACCAATTTTTGAGGAAACAGGACATATTAGCTATGCGATCGTCGCTTTTACTGATATTAGTGAACGCAAACACACTGAAAAAATATTGAGTGACTACAATCGGACTCTAGAAGCCGAAGTCATTGAACGTAGCACAGCATTAGCTCGTACTCACGAACAATTACAAACTGAAATGAGAGACCGTCAATTGCTAGAAGGTAAACTGGATATTTCGACTGAGCAAATTAATACAATCTTCGACTCCATTGCCGATATTGTACTAATTCTGGATGAACAAAAAAAATTACAAATTATACCGACTAAGGCGACTAGCTTGTACGCCTGCGATCTGAATGAGTTTTATTTAATAGTGCTCAATTTTTTTCAAGAAGAAAACGAAGAGGTTTGGTTTGCTAAAGTTCAAGAGGCGTTGGCAACCCAAAAAACTGTTAATTTTGATTATAGTCTACGTATTAATCAGCAAGAAGTTTGGTTCTCAGCTAGTATTTCGGCACTCCCAAATCGTTCAGTGGTGTGGGTGGCTCGTGACATTAGCGATCGCAAACGGGTCGAAGCTAACTTGCTGGAAGCTCAAAAGATTGCTCATATTGGCACTTGGGAATACGATTTGACCACAAAAACAACTATTTGGAGCGAAGAACTTTATCACATTCACAAAATTGACCCCAGTCAACCCCCACTTGAATCGGATGAATTAGTAAAACTTATTCATCCTCAAGATCGCCATCGCTATCTCAAACTGGTTAACAAAAAAGCTCTCACTGGACTAGCCTTTGAAACAGATTTGCGACTGCTTCAAAAAGATGGGTCAATCTCTTATATTGAAGTCAGAGGCGAACCTGTTTTTGATGAAAAAGGGCAGTTAGTCCGTTTGTTTGGTACTGTCTTGGATATTAGCGATCGCAAGCAGGCAGAAGAAGCCTTACAAGATAGCATAGAACGGGAACAAACCCTCGCTCGCTCCATCGAACGAATGCGCCATTCCTTAGATATTGACACGATCTTTAATACCACCACTTCTGAACTGCGAGCAATCCTCAAATGCGATCGTGTTGCTATCTATCGCTTTAATCCTGATTGGAGTGGGGAATTTGTTGCCGAGTCTGTGGGGAAGGATTGGATACCTCTGCTTGAGCGATCGGAAACTGCTAATTTATCGGGTAATATCATCGAAGATCCTAATTGTCAAGCCAGAACCTTCCAACCCTCTGGCGAACAAGTCCTCGATACCTACATACAAGAAAATAAAGACAGTTTGTACAGTCAAAGCCTTCTTTACCGCACAACAGAAGATATTTATCAAGCTGGGTTTACTCCTTGTTACCTCGAACTTTTAGAGCGGTTTCAAGCCAGAGCCTATTTAATTGTCCCCATCTTTTGTGGCAGTCAAATTTGGGGTTTACTCGCCAGTTATCAAAATTCCATGCCCCGCACTTGGCGCAAAGCAGAAATCCATATTGCGCTGCAAATTAGCACTCAACTTGGAGTTGCGCTGCAACAAGCTCAATTACTCGAAGCTACTCAAAAACAGGCAATACAACTCCAAGAAGCCGCCCTCGCAGCAGAAGCCGCTAACCGGGCAAAAAGCACTTTCTTGGCAAATATGAGTCACGAATTGCGTACACCGCTCAACGCCATTCTTGGCTTCTCCCAATTGATGCAACACTCTACCAATCTCAATCTCCAAGATCAAGAAAATCTCCGCATCATCAACCGCAGCGGAGAACACCTCCTGACTCTGATTAATCAAGTATTAGATTTAGCAAAAATAGAAGTAGGGCGCATTACCCTGAATCCCATAGAGTTTGAATTAAAGAGCTTGTTGAACGAAGTTGAAGAGATGTTCCAACTCCAGGCTCAGGAAAAACAATTGCAGTTAATCTTTCACTGTTCTAGTAATGTCCCCCCATACCTACGAGCTGATGAAGTCAAGTTGCGCCAAGTTTTAATTAATCTGCTTTCTAACGCCATGAAGTTTACGAAAGAAGGAGGAATTTCCCTCAGAATAAGTTCAGTTTTCAGCAATGAAAATCAGCAATTCCTTCCCCCATTCCCTCCAAGGGACGGGCGAGAGGGAGGTAGCGGGTTGCCCAATTCCCCATCACCCAATTCTCCATCACCCAATTCCCCATCATCCATTCCCCCCTTGGGGGGGGCAGGGGGGGGTGGGGGGGCCAGGGGGGGGTTGCCCAATCACCAATTACATTTTGAAATAGAAGACACTGGCTGTGGTATGGCTCCTGATGAGCTAGACAAACTATTTCAAGCCTTTGTACAAACCCAAACAGGGGCATCTTACCAGCAGGGAACGGGTTTAGGATTGGCGATTAGCCAACAGTTTGTCAAACTCATGGGGGGTCAAATTGTAGTGCGCAGTCAAGTCGGATGCGGTACTACTTTCACCTTCGATATCCCAGTAACCGTTGTTGATGCTAGTACCGTTAAACCCAAACAGCTATCTCGTCAAGTCATTGGTCTGGAACCCAACCAGCCCACTTATCGTATTCTGATTGTGGACGATCGAGCCGATTTGCGCCAACTGCTAATCAAAATGCTCAACCGTTTTGAGTTTGAACTTCAAGAAGCTAGTAATGGCATAGAAGCCATTGAAGTATGGTCGAGTTTTGAACCCCACTTAATCTTCATGGATATGCGGATGCCCATCATGGATGGGTATGAGGCGACAAAACGTATTAAAGCTAACGTTAAAGGTCAAGCTACCGCCATTGTGGCGGTGAGTGCTAGCACTGCGGAGAAAGGGCGAACCATGGTTCTCTCTGATGATTACGATGACTTTATCCGCAAACCGTTTCGAGAAGCAGAAATCTTTGATGCCCTTCACAAACATCTAGGAGTGCGTTACATTTACGATGAACCTCAGAATGCACAGGAGTTAAATCAAACCGAAGCCTTGACTCCAGAAGCTCTGGCGGGTTTGCCCACGGATTGGCTGATGTCCTTAGAACAAGCTACAATTGAGTGCGATCTAGAGTTAATTCTCACTCAAATCGATCAAATTCGCGATCGTCATGAATCTTTAGCCAACGCTCTTACAGCTTTAGCTAACGAATTTCTGTTCAATCAAATACTAGATCTGATCAAGCCAGACATATAATTAGGCATGAATCATCAGACACCTCATTCTTTTAAAGGAAATATTTTAATTGTTGATGATATTTCCACGAATTTACAACTTTTAGCTCAAATACTATCTGAGCAAGGATACAAAACACGCACTGCCCCTAATGGTCAACTAGCCCTACGTTCCATCGATTTAACTCCTCCTGACTTGATTTTGCTGGATATCATGATGCCTACCATGGACGGCTATCAAGTTTGCCATGCATTGAAAGCTTCGCCAAAAACCAAAGACATTCCCGTTATTTTTATTAGTGCTTTAAATGAAGTTTTTGATAAAGTCAAAGCTTTTGAAGTCGGCGGAGTAGATTATATTACCAAACCCTTTCACGATCAAGAGGTTCTGGTCCGTGTCTCCAATCAACTCATTCAACGTCGGTTATTTCAGAAAATCCAACAACAAAATCACAGCCTTGAATCAGAAATCCTGGAGAGAAAAGTTGCCCAAGAAGAAACCGATTTTTTGCTTAACACTACCTTTGCCATGGCGGAAACTCAGGATTTTGAAGAGTCAATATCCGTCATGCTGCGGTTGTGTTGCGACTTCATTAATTGGGAGTTAGCAGAAGCTTGGATACCCAGTCCTGATGGAAGTTATTTAAATTGCAGCCAAAACTCTTATGCCAAAAAACCAGATTTATTCGATTATATCAACCAAAGTTTGTTAATAAAATTTGCTCCCAACGTAGGACTACCAGGGAGAATTTGGTCTTCCAAGAAACCCGAGTGGCTAGAAGATATTTCTCTAGCGCCAGATGAAATTTTTCTCCGCAATCAAATGGCGGAAAAAGCTGGTTTAAAAGCCTGTTTTGGTGTACCAATTTTAGTTGAAAATAGGGTAATTGCGATTTTAAGCTTTTTCAATACAACAGCCATTTTGTGTCAAATCCGCATCATGGAATTGATGAAAGCTCTCGCAACTCAACTAGGTTCAATACTTCAGCGAAAGCTAGCAGAAGAAAGATTGAAACAGCAATTTCAAAAAGAGCAATTACTGAATCACTTAACTCAATCTATCCGCAGTTCTCTGAATTTAAATACTATTTTTGCTACCGC
>RDXH01000309.1 GCA_004292745.1 Oscillatoriales cyanobacterium
TGAGAAGAACCCCTAAATCCTTCTTAAAAAAATGCCACAAATCTTAGATCCCCCTAAATCCCCCTTAAAAAGGGGGACTTTGAGAAGAACCCCTAAATCTCGTTTTTAAGGAGGACTTTGAGAAGATTCTTGTCCCCCCCTTATTAAGGGGGGCTAGGGGGGATCTAGCCTTTGTAGCAAACATTAAAGCAATTGATATAAAGCCATGAAACGTTACGGTAATCTTTGGCAGGAAATTGTAGATTTTGGCAACTTGCTGTCAGCAGCCAAGCTAGCACAGCAAGGAAAAAGATTTCGCCCCAATGTCCTTGCTTTCAATTATAACCTAGAACGAGAACTGTTTAAAATAAAACAAGAACTAGAATCAAAAACTTATCGACCAGGCCCTTATAAAACCTTTGAAATTGTGGAACCAAAACGGCGGATGATATCGGCCGCACCTTATCGAGATAGAGTGGTTCACCATGCTTTGTGCAATATCGTAGTCCCCATTTTTGAACGCACTTTCATTCACGATTCCTACGCAAATCGCATCGGTTTTGGGACTCACCGCGCTTTAAGGAAATTCACAGATTTTGCCCGTTCTAGTTCTTATGTTCTCCAGTGCGATATCAAAAAATATTTCCCCAGCATTGACCATGAAATTTTAAAGTTATTGGTGAGAAACAAAATTAAATGTGCCGATACATTATGGTTGATTGATACAGTTATCGATAATAGCAACCCGCAGCAATCTGTGGTAGAATATTTCCCAGGAGATGATTTACTATCGCCGCTGTCGAGACGTAGGGGTTTACCAATAGGCAATTTGTCGAGTCAGTTTTTTGCGAGTGTTTATCTCAATGGTTTTGACCATTTTGTTCAAGAACAGTTAAAATTTTCTAAATACGTTCGATATGTAGATGATTTTGCCTTGTTTGGCGATGACCGTTTGTTCCTCCAAGAGGCTAGACTAGCAGTAGAGGAATATTTGGTTAAGTTGCGACTAAAAATTCATCCGATTAAAAGTCAGTTATTCGAGACAAAAGAGGGAGCAAATTTTCTGGGGTTTCGGGTGTTTCCAGATACCATCCGCGTCAGACAAGAAAGTTTGCGTCGGGGCCGTCGTCGGTTGAGGCGCTTGCAAAGAGAGTACGCGAATGGTGAAATAGAGTTAGTACAATTTGCTCGATCGCTTCAAAGTTGGGTGGCGCATTTGCAACATGGCGACACTTGGAATTTGAGACAAACAATGTCGATTTGTGGGATCAAAAATAAGGTTTGAAGCAAATATTTGGAAAAAAATCCGATTTCTGAATTTTCGCACGAGGACTAATTCCCAATTCCCAATTCCCAATTCCCAATTCCCAATTCCCAATTCCCAATTACCAATTCCCAATTCCCAATTACTAATTCCCAAACTATAATATAACTTTACACTTTTTTCATATAAGTTGTGCAAGAAGACTTCCGACTGATCGTTGACTTAGTTCTAGTTCTCGCTGCTGCCGCAGCAGGAGGACTGTTCGCATCGCTTTTGCGACAACCGGTAATTCTGGGCTATCTCCTGGGAGGGATGGTAGTCGGGCCTGCGGGTTTGGGACTGATTAAAGAATTAATTCAGGTAGAGACGCTGGCTGAATTCGGTGTTGCTTTTCTGTTATTTGCTTTGGGCGTTGAGTTTTCTTTCACCGAACTCCAGAAAGTTAAAGCAATTAGTCTTGGCGGTGGGACTTTACAAATTGTCCTAACCATCGCCATTACTACTTTCACCTCCTTAGCTGTAGGCTGGGTAGAATCACCAGCCCAAGGTGTGTTTTTAGGGGCCATTCTGTCCCTCTCCTCGACAGCAGTGGTACTGAAGTGCTTGATGGAACGGAATGAAGCGGGTACTTCTCACGGTCAAGTAATGCTGGGAATATTGGTAGTTCAAGATTTAGCATTGGGACTAATGCTAGCAGTTTTGCCCGCCCTGAATCAGCCAGCAGAAGCCATTGGGATCACGATCGCCTTTGCGCTGCTGCGAATTAGTTTATTTGCTGCGGGGGCTGTAGTTGCGGGCATTTGGGTGATTCCTCGCTTGCTGCGCTATTTGGCTAGAACAGAGAGTCGGGAACTGTTTTTGCTGGGAGTTGTGGTTTTGGCTTTGGGGATTGCGCTGCTGACTGAATATTTGGGTTTCTCGATCGAGATGGGCGCATTTGTAGCAGGTTTAATGATTTCTGAGGTGGAATATGCTGACCAAACTCTAACTTATGTCGAGCCTTTGCGAGATATATTTGCATCCCTATTTTTTGTCACTATTGGAATGTTAATCGACCCGTTTTTTCTCTGGAACCATCTAGAATTAATCCTGGGACTGGTATTTTTAGTATTTGTCGGCAAGTTCTTGATTATAACGCCGATCGTCCGATTGTTTGGCTATCCACTAAAAACAGCATTAATCGCAGGTTTGGGCTTAGCTCAAATTGGAGAATTCTCCTTTGTTCTCGCCAGTTCCGGCCAAGCATTGGGACTGGTTTCACGAAATGTTTACCTATTAATTTTGGGAACCACAGCAGTTACCTTGGTGCTGACACCGTTCGTATTGAGAAGCGTGCCACAGTTGTTGAAGTGGGCGGAAAAATTTGGGCCTTTGCAGCGCTATTTTGATGCCACATCTCAACCTGTGGAAATAGCTGAGATTTTGCCGGAACAAAATCATATTGTGATTTGTGGCTACGGGCGAGTTGGTAGGAATTTAGTCAAAATGCTGCAAAGTCGCAACTGTTCGGTGGTGGTAATTGATGAGTCGGAAAGTAGAATTCAAGAGTGTAGACTCCAGGGAATTCCTTATATTTATGGTAATGCTGCTAGCTTGCACGTATTGAAAGCTGCGGGGGTGGAACGGGCAAAAGCAATGGCGGTGACGCTTCCCGATCCGATGAGCACTCGTTTGTGTCTGAAACGTGCTTTAGAATTAGTGCCTGATTTAGATATTGTGGTGCGAGCCAACAAAGATAAAGATATCGAATTGCTTTATCAACTTGGGGCTTGGGAAGTTGTGCAGCCGGAGTTTGAGGCTAGTTTGGAGCTTTCTTCGCATTTGTTGGCTGGTATTGGTTTGTCAGGTATTGCTATTGGCCGGGAAGTCCAGCAAATTCGCAGCAGTCGCTATCTGGAATTCCGACCTTCACGGGGAAATGCTGCTATTTCGCGGGATTTGCAAGTGGCGGTTCGGGATATGAACAGTGGTTGGTACAACCTCCCGGAAGGTTCTCCTATCGCTAGCATGACTCTGGAGGAAACTAATTTGCGGCAGTTGACAGGGGTCAGTGTGATGGCGATCGTTCGTCAAGATGGGGAAGAAATTGACTATCCTAATGGTAAGACTGCTTTGGAGTCTGGCGATCGCCTGTTGGTAGTTGGTGAACCGGAAGAGCTTGTGAGTTTTGAGTTGCTGGCGAAGGGCGAAGCTGCTGTGCCCCAGGGGGATAGTTCTTGTCAGTGGCTGAGATTGCCAGCAAACAGTCCTTGGGTGGGGAAAAAACTCTCTGAGGTGGAGTTGCTGACTCAGTACGGGGTGGAGGTACGCGCCATCCGACGGGAAGGGAAATTTAGTCGCTGGCCGGATGGAAGTACGGATTTGCAAGTGGGCGATCGTTTGTTGTTGTGCGGAGGCTTCTATGAAATCGGCTTGATGCAGCGAACTGCTGCACCTGTGGTTCAGCCACCTGTGGTCAAACTGCCTTTTGTCACCGCTCAAGTTAGCGAAAAGCTGTTTAGTGATTAGTCAGTGGGCAGTGGGCAGTGGGCAGTTGGTGGTTGGCAGTGGGCAGTTGGCAGAAATTATGCCCTATGCCCCATGCCCTAATCGCTGGTTTTGATATAAGCAATGGCTTGTCGGGAAACTAGGATTTGTTTTTCTGAGTCATCAAGGACGCAAATACAGTTATTGTCTTGCCAAAATATTTTACCCACTAGCAGGTCGTTGGTCACGAGTTTTAGTTCTATCTGTTGTTTGTCTTTGATGTAGTTTTGTATTAGGCGAACGCTGGGCAATCCGGTCTCAAATTCAGACATACTAGGAAATGGGTTATTTGGTCATTAGTCATTAGTTATTAGTCAAAGGACAAATGACTAATTACTTTAGAAGTCTATCAAGTAATCAGTTTTAACCAAAAGGGGTTTTATGCCGATCGAGTTTGCGAAGTATCATGGACTGGGCAATGATTTTATTCTGATTGACAATCGCCAGTCCTCAGAACCTGTGGTGACACCAGAACAAGCTGTGGTATTGTGCGATCGACATTTCGGGATCGGTGCAGATGGTGTGATCTTTGCTCTCCCTGGGCAAAATGGCACTGACTATACGATGCGGATTTTTAACTCCGATGGTTCGGAACCTGAAATGTGTGGTAATGGGATTCGCTGTTTGGCTAAGTTTATCGCCGATTTGGAAGGAGTGGAAATTTACCCCCCCCAACCCCCCCTTACTAAGGGGGGGAGTGAATCTCAATCTCGTCTTAGTCAGGGGGGGAGTGAATCTCAATCTCGTCTTAGTCAGGGGGGGAGTGAATCTCAATCTCGTCTTAGTC
>RDXH01000310.1 GCA_004292745.1 Oscillatoriales cyanobacterium
TACGCCGACTAACTAAGAGATAAACGGGGTAAAAAACCAGAATTTAGTATAAAATCAAATCAACTATTCATCAAAATTATTCCTATCTCTCTTCTCTCCCTCTGTGTTCTCTGCGCTCTCTGCGGTTAAATAATTCTTATACCTAAAAATCTGCCACAACTTCCTCTTTCCCTCCCAACAAACCCTGCGCCGCCTCCAACATACTCTCCGCCACATCTTTCAAATCTTCACGACTTGCCAAATAAGTTTTCAAAGCATCCAATGGGTCTATACTATTATTAGCATTCAATTCTGGCAACCGCGGCCTTGCTAGCTGACTGATTAATTCCGGTTGAATTGTATAGCTGTGCGCTGCGCCCAAAAGTGCGTGCAATTCTGCATTATCAATTAAGTCTAATTGTTCCGATCGCAATTGGTAGATCAATCTCACCACCGCATCTACGATTTCCTTCTTCCCAATCGCTTTCACCAACTCAGTTTGCGGGTTTTCCGCTTCAGCCACATTCACCTTAATAGTCTGAAATTTCCGCACAGGTAAAGCGCAAAATTCCCACTCAGCTTGGCCCCGTTGCAAATTAACTAGCACAAAACCCTTGTCTTCTTTCTCTTCGCTAAAATCAACCCGTTCAATGCTTCCCGGATAAATTACAGGCGGATTGTTAGAAGCATTCAGATTTTGGTGTTTGTGAACGTGGCCGAGAGCCACATAATCGAAACACGGACGAGTTAACATGGAGACGGGAATGTTAAAGCCTTTTCCCACTGCTAAAAAACGCTCTGCACCCAAACTGGCTTTATCTGCCATTAAGTGTGCTAAAAGTACAGTGGGGATGTTTGGATCGAGACGGCGGATTTCTCCTTCTAGGGCGATCGTCAGTTTTTCGGTTAATAATTGGTTAACATCGCCCACGGAAAGGTTTTCGGTTTCTGATTTTGTCATTAAAGTCGATCGCGTCAACCAAGGTAATGTTACCACCTGTACCGGGCCGTTGCGGGTTTCGATGCGGTGAGTATCCAGGCGATCGCCTACAATAAACTTAGGTATACCCAAAGTCCGATAAATCCCCAAACTCGCCCCACCTTGTCCCTGGGAATGTTGATCGTGATTTCCCACTAGCAAAACCGTCGGAATTTGCGCATCCACCAAGCGGCTAAATTGACGCGCAAAAGCCTCTTTTACAAACGGTGGTGGCGTGGAATCGGGGAAAGCATCCCCGCCGAATATGACTAAATCTACGGGTTCAGAAATCGCTCTATCCATACATTTACTCAGGCTATTGGCGAAGTCTTCCAAGCGTGTATTTAAACCAGTTTCGGGATTGACGCGCCCGTGAGAAAAGCCACTTCCCATGTGGATATCTGAAAGATGTAAAATTTTAATCATTTTGTTATTGGTGATTGGTTGTTAACTTAGTCGTGATTCAAAGTGCAACTATGAACTCCATCTTAATTTTACACTTTGTTGGATTCTAGTTCAATGCTTCGGCGCTGGGGATTGATCCGTTTTTCCATCGCAAATATTGCCTGATCCTCCTCCAACCCGATTTCATGAAACTCTTTAAACAAAAACCCAGACTCAATTTTCGCAATCACAGTTTCCAGCCACTTGTCAAAGGAATCATATTCAATACTTCTAAACGGATAACTCTTGTAGTCAAAACTGATGATTTGTCCGGGAATACCGCCGAAACAGCCTTCAGTATCCACAACCCGCAGCCACCAACTATCTACTTTCATAAACGGAATCCATGCTTCATTCCAATATTCCCCTGATTTCCATTCCGAGAAATTAACTTTACTCTCCCCATCCCAAAAATCTTTCTCCTTCGCAATACATTCCAAAGGTAAAAGACTCCTACCATGCTCGAAAGGAAACAGCCAATTATCCTCTAAACTTTCATAGGCTGAACCATTACACCAGCGGTAAAAATCATAGAATGTTTGAGGAAGTTCCCGTTTGTAACGATTTTTGAATAATTCGATTTCTGTTTCTGCTACACCGGGATTGAGTAAACTTAGCGCATCGGGATAGCAAGTTTCTAAGGTTTGTGCAAAGGTGCTGACGAGAGGAGTTTGGGGCCGCAAGTGGTTGTCCATATAAGCTCATCGGCATTTAAGTTACATGATACAAATTATAGCAAAATCCCCAAAACCAGGTTGCTGTGAAAACTCCCAAATTCTCAACTAAGGGCGGTTATTTGATGCGCTCTTTTATGTATTCTGCGATGGCTGGTTGGAGCTGGAAGAGGGTTCGATCGCCCTTTTGGACTTTTTCGATTAACAACCTCCGTCTCAAGGATTCCACGGCTTTGAGGAATTCTGACGGCGATAATTCGAGCAGGGCTGGCTTTTTGGAGATTTCGACTGGTTTGATTTGATTTGCTAACCAGGACAATACTTGTTTTTCGGAGTCTGACAACCGCTGAAAATGTTGGTCTAATAAGTATTCTAAGTCTCCTAAAACTAGGCTATTATAGGATAAGAAGTCAGAAACATTGCCGCTAAATAAGTCTTGAATTGCAGCGGCTGCTATATTCAACCACAATGGATTGCCTTTGTAAAGCTCGATCAATTTTGACCAGTTTTCTGATTCTGCTAGACCTTTTTCTGTGAAGATTTCTCGCGCTGATTCGCCTAAACCATTGAGTTGCAATGTTTGACAATTTTTCGGATGGCTTTCTAAGGCTGCAATTTCTCTGGGTTTTTCCCAACTGAGCAAAATTAAGCAACTGTTGTGACATGATTCTGCTATTTGTTTGAAGAATGCGCCGTAGTTTTCATAGCCCGGTTGGTAATTTCCTGCTAGTTGTTGGCTGCTGAAAATTGTTTGGACGTCATCGAGGATGATCAGACAGCGATAGGAACGTAAATATTGTAGGGGCAATCCCCCCGTGGTTGCCCTTTCTTTCTGAGGTAATCCCCCCGCGATCGCCCCTTCTTCGGGCACGGAGGGGGCGGGCACGGGGGCACCGCCCCTACAGGATTGAATTATGTCGGTTTGGAGTGATGCGAGGGGTGGCATATTGTGGAGGCTTCGCCAGATGATGCAGTCGAATTCCTGTTGAATTTGTGGGATTAGTTGGAGTGTCAGGGCGGTTTTGCCTATACCGGATAAGCCGAGGATGGTGATGAGACGGGTGCGGCTTAAAATCCAGTTTTTGAGGGTGGAAAGTTCGGAGGTGCGATCGCAAAATGTGGAGATTTCTGGTGCGTCGCCTAAGTCGATGCGGGGCTGTTTTGCTGTTGGTTCGGGGTTTTGGGGTGTTTTGGGCGATCGCACTTTTTCAGGACAAACATTAAGCTTATTATTAACTGTTATACTCTCGCCTCTTATATTTTCAACAATTGCTGATTGATAATTATAAACTATACCCTTTTCTAGTACAGTCCTAAAATTGTTTTTAGTAATATCTTTTTTCAATCCTTTAGAAAGTATTTTCCAAAGTTGTGATCCGACATTTCTGACATGACTTGGACTTGAGTAAACTTCTTGAGCAATTTGCGTGTAAGTTGTGTCTTGTAAAGTTCCCCGGAGAATAGCTTCTTGCACGTAATCTAAATGCTTTCCCGTCTTAGCAAAAATTAGCTCATCTGCCAGTGTCAAAACTTCTGCAATATCCATAGATTCGGGAAAAGCTGGAGTTTACACCATTCATTATACCTGACATTTCGTACAATTGTGACATTTTTGATTTTGTCATCTATCTAAAGTCAGGATTTTTCCTACACAGCTCATCCTTTATATTAATTCATTAAGGTGTTAGCAGGATATTTTATATGAAGCGCGATCGGTGGCTCAGTGGTTTGTTGTCGGCTGGGGTATTGTCTTTTAGTTTAGCGACAGTTGGTGCACAAGTGGCCCAGGCCCAGCGCCCAATCCATATACTCGACCTGCAATGTCTTGTTACACGGGGTGTCCGACATAACTCCAGCGATGGCCCATTATTTCATTTGTACAGACGGCCTACAGACCTTTCCATAGGCAGACAACTACATACCAGTATTATGAGTACACGGGAGGCAGGTTGGACTTGTAAACTTCCAGGCGGTCGTGCTTCTCTCCGATTGGAGTATGGAGTTGACGATCAAAGTGAAATTTTACCACCAAAAATAGAAGTTTATGTAGATGGAAATCAAGTAGCTTCTCAGGTGGGAAAGCCTGGGAGGATCAATACAATGCTGGTAGATATTAGTAATGGTAGAAGTTTATCTCTTGAAATATCTTGTTCCACAGCTAAAAATTGTGGGAACAGGAATTATCACTTTTTCAAATTTCAAGTTGAACCGGGGGCAAGCTCTCCAGGGAGTCGATAAACTATGAGTATTAGCCGCCGTCAATTTAATCGGATCGTGATCTGGGGAGGCGCTTCTTTTGCTGCTTCCGCCACATCTGGCATCTTTTTCCCCAAACCTGCTGAGGCTTATTCCCTAGAATTTCCGATTAGTGCCTTATCAGCCGATCGCGTTTTCAACGGTATTCAAAAAAATTGTGGATCACAGCCCCTCCCCGGCGTTCTATCACCCATATTGCAAGGAAATACTAATGTT
>RDXH01000311.1 GCA_004292745.1 Oscillatoriales cyanobacterium
GTCATTAGTTATCAATCATTATAGCGCTACTATCGAAATATTTTCCTAATCAACACGGCCATACCCAGCATTAACAAGCCAAATCCTAAGCCAAACAGCAGACTCCACAGAATTGTCGCAGCAAAGGGATGTAGCGGGAGGGAAGAATCTAGTCGCCATTGAATCGGTGTCTCCTTGATGAGAGGATAGGCGGCGGAGAAGATTTGGCCACCACCGATCGCAGTTCCGACAAAAAAGATGATATTCTCAAGTTGGCGATCGCGAATTTTCTCCTCTTCTTCCTTTTGCTTGTATAATGTCATTTGTTCGCGATCGCGTATTTTCGCATCTTCTTCCTTTTGCTGGTACAATTGTATTCGCGATCGCGCTGACGTTCTCTTTCTTCCTTTTCGCGATCGAATTCCACCTGTTCAATTTCCACCATTCCCCGCACAGTAGATATCGACTGCTGGAACAAATCTTGACTAGCAATCAAATAATTCAAATCATAATTCAAATCGATTTCAATTTGCCGCTGATACTTACCCTCAGCCAAATCTAGAAACTTCTGCCAAAAATCCAGATTATCACCTTCGATGCACAAACTTCTAATTCTGGTCAAACTCTCAGCATAATTTTCAGCATTAATATCAATCGTATTTCTGTCTTCCTGCAAATACCGCACTTGCTGAGCACAAGCTAACATTTTAGTCCGAACTTCAGCCAACAAATCCTTTAACTTCAGCAACTTAACTTGTCTATCTTGTTCCCCTTCAATTTCGCCGAATTTAGGAAGCTTCTTCTCTAGCTCGCCCACAATTTTCTGTGCATTGCGATATCTTTTCCGAGCTTCGCGATACACAAATACAATTTTAGCACGAGAACACAACAGATTCATCAAATAAGAATTAAACGTTGAGGTTGCGAATTGCAAAGTTTGGGGATTGTCTTGTAACCATACTAGAATGTGACATCGTTTAGACGCATCATCTTCGCGGCTGTTATACTCAAAAATCGGACTCCCAAATAATATCCCTGACGCACGAAACTCTGGTGATGCTTGCTGTTGATTGCGGACAAAAGCTGTAACGCATTCATCAGCCAGCTTGCGATAAGTATCATAAACTGCTGGTGCGGCGTACAACAATAAAGTTTGTCCGAGGGATGGTTTAATTGCGTTTGGCAACAAACAACCTTGGGGATTTAATTGATTTAATTCAGATACTTTAATTGTGGTATTTTGATAGTAAAATGTCAAGTCTGCGGTGTAAGTGTCGTGAATTCGCAGGGCATAGATTGAACCAGAAAGTTTGGGTAAATCTGGCTGAATTATTGGCTGAAACTTCATAGTTTTGCCATCAGGAATCAGCAAGTCGCGATTATTGGGTTTTTCCAGTTCGCCCTGGGGATAATACTGTTTGTCTTTGTAACAAATCAGGTTTTATCGGAGAGATTTTAGTTCGTTGATGTTAAATTCTGTGCCAACATTATCTGCTAAATTTTCCCACAGGGATTGAGCATTTTTGGCTACTGCATCGTAGCCTGCATCGCCATCATCCCGCAGGTGGAAAGGATAGAGGGTAATGCTGGGATTTTTAATTTGCGGTGGTTCCTGCATAATCGAATCCGGGATGAGACATGATGTTAATCCAATCTTAGTCCGCGGAGGCGGACTTTGTTTTTGTAGCCGCGGTTTCAACCGCCGGGGCCTAATCGCCGGATTCCTAATCGCCGGATTCCTAATCGCCGGATTCCTAATCGCCGGATTCCTAATCTTCGGATTCCTAATCTTCGGATTCCTAATCTTCGGATTCCTAATCTCCGAATACCCTCTTCGTCCGCGGAGGCGGACATTGTTTGTGTAGACGCGGTTTCAACCGCCGGGGGTCTGAACAATCGCCCGGATTCCTCAATTGTGGATATAATTATTGGGATATCATCGCTGGGTAAATCAATCCCGACGGTTTTCAATCACCCGGCGGTTTTCAATTACCCGGCGGTTGAAACCGCGGCTACACAGACAAAACCCGGATGGTGCGCGGGTTGAAGATAAATTTAATATATCATACGAAAAATGAGAGATAATTTCACGCAGTTGTATGTACACTATGTTTGGGCAACCTGGGATAGATTGCCTTTGATTACTCCCGATATTCAAGAAGCAATTTATGCGGTTATTATTGGAAAATGTAATAATTTAAAATGCACTGTAATTGCTGTTGGTGGGATAGAGGATCATGTACACTTGCTAGTCGGTTTTCCGTCAACTTTGACAATAGCTGAAATTATTAAGGAAGTTAAGGGTAGTTCTTCTCATTTAGTAAGTCACGAACTTAAACCTGGTGTTTTTTTTAAATGGCAAGGTAGCTATGGGGCGTTTACGGTTAGCCGTGATGCGATCGACAATGTAGCTAACTATATCAGAAATCAGGCTATTCACCACCGTCAAAAATCAATGATTCCTGAATGGGAATGGGTTTCTGATCCTGCTTTCGTAGGTTCCAAAAATTTACGCGGTGGTTTTTAATCACCGGGTGGTTTCCATATCCCCCGGCGGTTTCCATATCCCCGGCGGTTTCCATATCCCCGGCGGTTGAAACCGCGTCTACACAAACAAAACCCGGATGGTGCGCGGGTTGAGGATTCTACCCGGTGATTTCCCTCCATCCACCCGGCGGTTGAAACCGCGTCTACACAAACCAAACCCGGATGGTGCGCGGGTTGAAGATTCTACACAATGATTTCTCGTCTCCAAATACCCTCTTCGTCCGCGGAGGCGGACATCGTTTGTGTAGCCGCGGTTTCAACCGCCGGGGCCTTCTTCACCCACCGCCGGGGCCTTCTTCACCCACCGCCGGGGCCTTCTTCACCCCCCCCCCGGGCCCCCTTCACCTCTCAACCACCGCCGGGGCCGGGTTCTCAACCACCGCCGGGGCCTTCTTCACCCACCGCCGGGGCCTTCTTCACCCACCGCCGGGGCCGGGTTCTCAACCGCCACAGAATCCCTAGACAAACCCAATCGAATCTTATTTTTCTTCAACGTCTCATAAAACTCCCTCACCACTTCCTCCGGCGCATCACTCAAAGTCCCGCCCGCACCCCCTTGATAAATCTCATTCTCCAAATTCTCTTCAATTTGAGGCTTAGTTTCGCACCAATCCTTAATTCTTTCAGCAATCACATTCACATTATCCATCGCACCAACATCAATCGCTGCTAATTCTGCGACAAATTGCGGTTCCGATATTTTCAATAACTTACTAAAAGCCGCCACAATTTCTTCAGGTTTCGCATCATCGGGAAGTGACATTTTGAGACTCCTTAAATCTGTTTTTTCAGTTGACAGCGGTAAAGTTTCGGTTTCGCCAATTAAAGTGAATGCAGCCCAAGCTATGGGACTCGGAAATCGAGCTTTTGTGGTTAGCATAGCACACCGCAAGGCCGCTGCTCGATTGTCGCCCCGTGCTAAATTTTGGTAGAATTCCGTCATTAGCAATTTGGCTGAAATCACTCCCATATTCCACAGGGAAACGATGCTGCTGGGGACTCCGGCGAGGATGAAGCAGCGCGACAATCCGATGACTCCATCTCCGGTGATTTTACCGCGGCCGGTGCTGCACGCGCTCAATACTACGAGTTCGGAATCAAGTTTTAATTGCAGGATATCCACAGCATGAATTGCGCCGTCGTCGTCTCCCGATGGTGCTAAAATTATCGCGCCGGGAATGCCCGAACCTTGGAAATCGTCGAGGAGTCCGTGGGCGGATAAATGGACGATGCGCGTGTTTAGCATCCTGTCTAAAATGGCGACTTTTGTGGCATTTTCGCCGCTAATTGCTTGGGTTCCTAATGTTGCGGCGATAGCTTCGGCGGCTTCTTTTGCCCTGGGGATTTGGCGGAGTTTGTAGGGGTTTTCGTTGAATTTGGCCGCGATAGTTGGATCGCCGACAATTAGGGCGGCTTGTCTCAATCCTCGCACTCGGTTTTGATGTTCGCGGGTGAGTTCTAATACTTGGATGGATGGGCTGGTGAGGATGGTATGATGTTCGATTAGGTAGCGGTTGTTGCTATCTTGCAAGGCGGGGAAAGGTACTAAAAATAAGTCGTAGTGGGGGACGAAGATGATGGGGGAATTGGCATCGGTGGGGAGTAAGTCGATGATTGGTTCGATCAGGATTTGATGGAGGAGTTGCAATAGGGGAAAGCGGCCTGTTTCGTCTCGTTTGTACTGGGATTCTAGCTGAATTTTGTTGCCTGCGTCGTCGGTTTCATCGGTGCCGATGGAGACGCGGGTTTTGAGGATGATTTGTTTGAGGGTTTGGTTTTGTTGGTTGAGGGGTTCGAGGTTGGCGGCGCGATGGGTGATGTTGCCGTTTGGTTGGATTACCCAGATGTAAATATTTTCTGGATCGACAATTGAATATTCAACGATTGTGGAGTTTCTGTCGCGGGCGATTTGTTGGATTTTGGGAATTGATAACCCCCCCCAACCCCCCCTTGCTAAGGGGGGGCTCCAGAGGGAGGAATTGAGATAACTCTTCTTCCTCCCCTTGATAAGGGGGGACTGAGGGGGGTTATTAATAGGGTTTGTTGTAATAATTCGACGAAGGCACGGGTGCGGGACATTTCGGATATTTCTAGGGCTTCGTTAAATTGCGATCGGGCGACTAGGACTTTTTGTAGGTTGCGGTAGGCAGATACTTGGGTTTCAAATATTGATGCTTTGTGGTCGTTATTTACTAATTCTGAACGCAGAGTTTCACTAATTTTGATTGAGCCACGAAGCGCTGTTTCAGCTTCTGCAAGTTGGTTGGTTTTGAGTAAAGCATTGCCCAAATTGTTGAGGGAAATAGCTTCTCCTTGGCGATATTTGATTTCCCGTGAAATCTCTAAAGACTGTTCGTAAAATTCGATCGCTTTCTGGAATTGCCCTAGGGATTGGTAAGCGATGCCCAAACTGCCGAGGGAATTAGCTTCTCCTTGGCGATATCCGATTTCCCGATAGATAGTTAATGCCTGTTCCCAAGACTGCAAAGCCTCTCGAAATTGACTGAGTTTATGGTGCTGAATTCCTTGTTTTAACAGTCTGTTTGCTTCCGCTTTCAGTGTAATTCCAGCTAAAAAGTCGCCATCCACCTTACCCAGTAGCCTTGCAAAATCTTTCAACCGATTAGCATTATTTAATTTACCTTGTTCTCTGAGATTATCAGCCTCTTCTAGCATTGCCACCACCAAGCCATCATCCAGCAATTCCGGGTGAGTTTTCAATACCTCCGCTTCTTCGCCGCTGGGACTATTTAGCAGTTGATTTATCAGGTTGAGATAGGCTTGTTGGCGTTCTGAGTTCATAGCGATTTGGGATTTGGGATAGTTCTATCTATTCATTTATTATCGGTGAAACTCATCTGTTTGGGGCGGGCGATGGCAAGTTTTTTTGGATGTGCGGGGTGGCGAGAAACCGGGTTTTTTCCAGAATAGTTGATTACAGTCGGAGATTTGGCCAAAAACCCGGTTTCTGAGATTTTGGGTGTGGCGAGAAACCGGGTTTTTTCCGAGAATATCGATACACCGCCGAAAAACTGCGAAAAACCCGGTTTCTTTGGTTTCTATCGTAGTGCGATTATTTGTTCAGGGGGCTGTTTGTTTGTCCGCGAGTCCGCCAGGGGTTGAAACCCCTGTCTCATAGCTAAAGTCGGTTCAAATCGACTGAAGACTGCTGCAAAATACTCGAATATTTGTTAATTTCATCTGTTTTTCAGTCCTCTTTCAGAGGACTTTCGCTATGAGACGGGGGTTTTCAACCCCCGGCGGACTTGTGGGGTAGCGTGGGGATTTTGGTGGCGGGGATTTATTCCATTCCCTGCAAAACCCCTGTCAAGATTTCCACAATGCGATCGATATGTTCCTTCTCAATAATCAACGGTGGCGACAAAGCAATTATATCCCCAGTCGTGCGAATCAACAACCCATTTTCGTAGCACTTTACAAAACAATCAAAAGCCCGTTTCCCCGGTTTCCCAGCAATAGATTCCAACTCAATCCCAGCCACAAGTCCCAAATTGCGAACATCAATAACGTGGCGCACGCCTTTGAAAGAATGCACCGCATCTTCCCAGTAACCAGCTATCTTATCAGCCCTTTCAAACAGCTTTTCTTCCTCATAAATATCCAGCGTCGCCAAAGCAGCAGCACAAGCCACGGGATGCCCAGAATAAGTATAACCATGAAACAACTCGATCGCATTTTCAGGAGCATTCATAAAAGCATCATAAATTCCCTCCTTCACAAACACCGCCCCCATCGGCACAGTACCGTTAGTTATCCCTTTTGCCGCCGTCACCATATCAGGAATTACCCCAAAATATTCAGTAGCAAAACTCGCACCCAAACGCCCAAAGCCCGTAATTACCTCATCAAAAATCAGCAGAATTCCGTACTTATCACAAATCGCTCTGAGTCTTTCCAAATAACCTTTAGGTGGAATTAAAACCCCCGTAGAACCAGCCACCGGTTCCACAATTACCGCCGCAATATTTGACGCATCGTGCAAAGCCACAATCCCTTCCAATTCGTCTGCTAAATGCGCTCCCCATTCCGGTTGCTTGCGGCTGAAAGCATTGTGTTCTAAATTGTGAGTGTGAGGTAAATGATCTACTCCGGTGAGCAAACTGCCGAAAAATTTGCGATTTGGCCCAATACCGCCGACAGAAATTCCCCCAAAACCAACACCGTGATAACCGCGTTCCCTACCAATCAATCTTTGGCGAGTACCTTCACCTCTAACTCGATGATAAGCGATCGCAATTTTTAACGCAGTCTCCACCGATTCCGAACCAGAATTAGTAAAGAAAACGCGATCGAAATTCCCTGGAATCAGCTTTACCAAACGTTCCGCTAATTCAAAAGCAGCCGGATGTCCCATTTGAAAAGGCGGCGCATAATCTAAGTTTAAGACTTGTTGTTTAACTGCTTCGGCAATTGTCTCGCGGGCGTGGCCAGCATTCACGCACCACAGCCCCGCAGTACCATCGAGAATTGAGCGATTATCATCGCTGGTAAAGTGCATATCTTTTGCCGAAACCAGCATTCGTGGATTCGCTTTAAACTGTCGGTTAGCAGTAAAGGGCATCCAGTAAGCGTCCATATTTGTCATGTTTTTTATCCTTTTTTATTGATGTTTCTGTTTCCCAAATATAACTCAATACGGTTCAGATCAAACGGCGGTTGAAACCGCATCTATACAAACAAAACCCGCCTTCGCGGGTTAAAGATGAAACGGCGGTTGAAATTACCTTATTTTCTTCAGTCCGCGGAGGCGGACTTCCATCTTCACGGGCCTTTCGCCGTAGGGCCACGCAAAAGCATGACGGAAAGCAGCATCTTGACACGCTTGTAACTGCCGAAAATCAATGATATCCAGAGTCAATAAATTTTCGTATTCAAAAGGCAGCCGCACGTTGTGCAATCCTGCATTGTCCGTGCAAATGGCAATATCGACACCGGCTTCAAAACAGCGATCGAATACTACCTTCAATTCCCGCATATCTTGCAAAGTTCCCGTTTTCAGATAGGTAGTCGGACAAACCTCCAAGCATTGACCTCTACGCGCCACCTCTGGCAACAGTTCGGGATATTTTAACGGAATTTGAATCCCGTGACCAATCCGCATCAGATAGGGCAAAAGTTCGGGATAACAGCCAGATGTTGTTTCGTAGAGGTGTCCGGTTGTGTTAATGTCGATCGACCTTGCGTACTCATACAATCCCACAAATTCGTCCAAACGCTCGCTAATGCAAGCATCACCGCCCGCAAGATCGATCGCACAAACATATTGTCCCATCTCGGCTGCCAAATCGACGATCGCCCGATTCACTTCATAGGGTAAACGCGAGTGCATACACAAAATTTGGCTGGTGACAATTGGACAATCGCTAATTTGACTGGCCTTACCCACAACTCGGACAATTTCTGCCATCAAATCAATTCGTTCTGACTGCGACAAATGTTCTGGAGTTCGCAGATAAGGTGTATAACGCAACTCCAAATAAGCCAGATTTTCAAACACGTAAGCGCCCCGCATCAACCGATAAATGAAATAAGGCAAAGTCTCAACTGTTTGAACGCTTTCTACCAGCGTGTGCAGTTCCAAATACTCATCCAGAGTATTGCGCCGACGTGTGTAAAATTCCTCAAACTCCGAGTATTCTTGAAATCGATCGACCATTTCAGCATTGTGGCGATCGAAATACCGCCACAGCACCCTAGGAACCACAGAACCACCTAGATGGCGGTGCAACTCAGCGTGTAAACTCATGGCAAAACAGCCTCAATTTTCTAGATGGTAACAAAAATTAATTAATGAGTAGTCCTGAGTCATTGGTTGTGAGTGAGTTCCCATCCCCCCTTGGGGGGGTTGCCCCAATGACCAATGCCCCATCCCCCGATGCCCCATGCCCGTATCCAAAATCTAAAATCTAAAATTGATTGACATTTGACACACATGCGTAGATAATCGAAGTTTGTGTCAACTAGAACGGAACGCGAAAAACCCTTGGCTAACGTAGTTGTAATCGGCGCCCAGTGGGGCGATGAAGGAAAAGGCAAAATTACCGATTTGCTCAGCAAATCCGCAGATATCGTTGTCCGCTACCAAGGGGGCGTCAACGCCACTGGATCAGTTAGAAAAACTCAACATTTCTACTGCCAAGTTGATGATTTCCCAGACTGCTCACGTCACCATGCCCTATCACAGATTAATTGATGTGGCATCGGAAGAACAACGGGGAAATTATAAAATTGGGACAACGGGACGCGGCATTGGCCCAACCTACGCGGATAAGTCCGAACGTACAGGTATTCGGATGCTCGATTTAATGGACTTGGAAGGCTTCCAAGAACAACTGGAATGGACAATTAATCATAAAAATGTCATTCTGGAAAAACTCTACAATTTGCCTCCTCTCAATCCCCAAGATGTGATTGATGAATACCGAGTCTATGCAGAACGTTTGCGCCCCCACGTAGTAGACAGTTCGCTGAAGATTTATGACGGGATTCACACGCGGAAAAATATTCTGTTTGAAGGAGCCCAAGGTACTTTATTAGACTTAGACCACGGCACTTATCCTTACGTTACTTCCAGCAGTCCGATCGCAGGTGGTGCTTGTGTCGGAACTGGAGTTGGCCCGACAGCGATCGATCGCGTTATTGGAGTCGCAAAAGCTTATACAACCCGTGTGGGAGAAGGCCCCTTCCCTACCGAAATGGTAGATGGAATTGGAACTGTTTTGGGCGAAAGAGGAGCAGAATTTGGCACTACCACCGGTCGGAAACGCCGTTGCGGTTGGTTCGATGCAGTCATTGGCCGCTACGCCGTTCGTATCAACGGACTTGACTGTCTAGCAATTACCAAACTAGATGTTTTGGATGAATTAGAAGAAATCAAAGTCTGCGTTGCTTACGAAATTGAGGGCGAACGCTGTGTCGATTTCCCTAAGAATTCCCGCATTTTTGCTCAGTGCAAACCCATCTATGAAACCCTTCCGGGTTGGAAACAATCCACCGAAGATTGCCGTAATTTGGAAGATTTGCCTCAGCAAGCTTTGGATTATTTGAAGTTTTTGGCAGATTTGATGGCAGTGCCGATCGCGATCGTATCTCTCGGTGCTGGCCGCGACCAAACTATCATTGTCGAAGACCCAATTCACGGACCAAAGCGGGGATTATTATCGGTTGATGGTACTCCTGTAGCAGCACAATCATGAGACTTTAAGCTAAAATGTAATGATGAGAAAGCTTAATCTATTTTGATTTAGAAGTCGTAGATCTGTCGTCCATCATAAACGGTTTGATTCGTGTACTATGTAACTGTCAACTGTCAACTGTCAACTGTCAACTGTCATATAAGTGCGATCGCACTACCACAAATTTGGTAAAATGTGAAAACAATAAGCCAAAAGTCAGAACATGGAAATCGCAGTTGAATGTCAAAAGCGAGCTGAAGGCAGCAAGCCCAATGCCCTCCGTCGCTCAGGATTGATTCCCGCCGTGCTTTACGGTCATCAAGGATCTGAATCTCTTGCTCTTACTATCCCAGCCAAAGCCGTTGAAACTCTCCTCAAACAGCGTGTTGTCAACAACGTCTTAATTGACCTGAATATTCCAGAAATTTCTTGGAAAGGAAAAACTTTGTTGCGGGAAGTGCAGCGCCATCCTTGGAAAGGTTTTCCCTATCACCTCAGCTTTTTTGCGGTAGGAAGTCAAGACAGCCTCGAAGTTGAATTGTCCTTGCATTTTGTCGGCGAATCTGTCGGTGTCAAGTTGGGAGGCGGCATCTTGGATACCGTGATGACCCAATTAGCAGTTAAGTGTAAACCTGACAGCATTCCTGATGCCATTGAAGTAGATATTTCTAATTTAAATGTAGGGGATGCACTGCACATTCACGAACTCGTGTTACCCGCAGGAGTAGTAGCTATTGGTGAACCAAATCAGGTGGTTGTCAGCGTACTTGGTACTCAAACTGGTTCTGAAAATGACTCAGAAGCAGCAACACCAGCAGCTTAATTAGTCATTAGTCATAGTTGCTAACTAATTATTAAACCCATGGCGATCGCTTTTTTACTCAAAAGGCGATCGCTTTTTAATTGCCAAAACCATTAATTTTTGCAAACTGTGATATCGTTTACGGTTGCATTGGAATGATTTAACCGCGAAGGCGCGAAGGACGCGAAGGAGGAGAAGAGAGATGAATACAGGACGATACCAACGGATTTGATATGACAGGGTACTGCCCTGTCCTGACTGATTACCTAAGGGCTAATTCCGGGCAGTAGTGATTCGACGCCAGAGTCACCGTAATATCAGTATCCGCCAGAAAACTTTCTTTAGCAATGGGATTTTCCATACTCGTGGCTTCCCCGATCGCTCTTAATTTTAATTCCGGCAGAGAAACTCCCGATTTAGCCTCCGCACACATCCTTTTGGCTGCTGCAATTTTTTGACCAGGGCGACTTTGAATTGCTTGCAATAAACTATCCGTTGTCGCTGTCGAGTAGCTTTTAGCTAAACGTTTGTAGTCTTCAATAAATTTCCCATCATTCCCAGTAATTTTAACTGTTGGTTCCTGATTAGAACACAACTGATTTAAATTAATCACTTCTCC
>RDXH01000048.1:0-4029 GCA_004292745.1 Oscillatoriales cyanobacterium
TATATTAAAAAGATAATTTTCAACCTAGTGCGATCGCAAAAATACCTAATAAAAATACTAATAGCTGTTAGGTGGCTTATGGTTCTTGAGTATTTTATAAATGTAGCAGGCAGGATTTTATAACACCTGCTATCATAAAAGTTAAGAGGACAGCTTAAATGGCATCAATTCAACTGAGAAATCAGCTAACTGCAACTGACAAGGTTGTCCCAACTCCTGATCTGTTAGATGGTTCTGCAACAACTCGCGCTAAAGATTACATCTTAGAGGTAGAGTTAGTTAATCAGCCAATATCAATTGATCTTTTTAAAGATGCGGGCACTGGCTATGACCCTTACGTGCAAGTCTTTCAGATACCCAAAGGCAGCAAGGGTACGAATGTCGCTGATACGGGTATTCTTATTGCTCAGGATAATAATAACGGCGGTGTCTCCGGAGGAAACTCAAAAATAACTCCTGATACCATTGTTCCAATACAACCACCACCAACGGGTCTAGGGGGTACTACCAGAATTCCAATAACACCCACGTTCCCCACTGGTCTTACTTCCCTTAAAAGTGCGCCTGGTGTGGACTATGTAGTCCGCGTGACTAGCTTTGATACGTTACCATCAACTCCTCAGCCTTTCACATTACAGGTTGCAACTCCCAGTGGCAATGTCGCCTTGAAAGACACCGTAACAGGTGAGACTTTAAATGCACAAGGCAACATCATCGGGGGCGGTAGCGGGGACCCTCTAACAGGCAATCTTCCCGTCCGACGTTTCTTTGACAAGGTGGCAGGAGGGCATTTTTATACCACAGACCCGACAGAGAAAAGTGACCGACTAAACAACCCTACTCGTTACCAGAGTGAAGGCGATGAATTTATCGCTCCAGCCGCCGGTGACGCCAAGGTTCAACGCTTCTTCAATACAGCATCAGGAACCTTTTTCTATACGAATAAACCTACTGAAATACAGTTTATTCGCGACAACCTACCCCAGTTCCGTGCTGACGGAGAGGCTTTCAATTCATATAACAAGGCTGTTTCGGGTGCGATACCCATCTATCGTTTTACCAACCTGGCGAGGGAACGGGAAAATTCGCAAAATATTACACACTTTTTCACCGCAAACCCAGACGAGCGGCGGCTGGTACAGGGGAGGTCAGATTTCCGGGATGAGGGGGTTGCTTTTTATGCTCTTCCCCGCGCCTAAGCAGGCAGTTGGATTGATCTAGGTTTAAAATGAGTAGTAGGGTGCGTCGCACGCACCCTACTTTTTTATCTATTAAATTTATGGGTAACAAGCGATATTTTGGTCATCCTATGAACAATCTCAGTACAAAACCTTCCCTCTTCAAGGCTTTAATTGTAATTAGCTTGTGTTTGTATCTAATCCTAGCTGTCAACCCGCCCGCTTTGGCTTCGATTCACAAATATCCAGAAACCGGGGACAGAGTAATGTTCAGATCCGTACAAAGCTTGCGGGATAATCAGGACAAAGCATGGCAAGTTGTTTTGTATAAGCGAGTGCGATCGGGCCGAGGAGACTCTCTTAACCTGAGATTGGTGGGATTTCCTGGCACCCAATTGGATCACCCAGTGGCGCTGAAGGTGGTGGCGGGGAATCTGGAACTGGCGCTGGCTAACGATATTTGGAGAAAATCGGATTTGCCGGTTAACGTGGGAGAGTACGATTTTAAATTAATGGTGGCCCAATTGAAGAGCGATCGACCTTTAGGCTTAAATTTGCCAGTCCAAGGTAAAAAAGATCTACAAATCTTGGTTCCAACTTTTGCGGTAAGGGAATGGAGGCGGTTGTTAGATATAAGTTAAATTGTGCCTACGGATTGCAGTTGAATGTGATAAAGGCTACATTGCCTGTGAAAAAAAGTCGGTATATTTGATATGGCTCAAGGTAGATCTTGGCTATTTTGAACGATAATTGTGAAACAAACTAAAAGTGAGATTAGTCTGGTTAAAAAAATCGACTGTTTTAGAGTGTGCATATTATTGGAAGGAACATTTACTATGACATTAATCACTACCATTGTCCGAAAAGCTTTAGCGACAGGTTGTCTCACGGTTGATGCGGAAGAACAGTTGCGGCAACAGTTGCAGATGACAAAGTACGGTGTGGAAGATTTTGAGGCTTTTATTACTTTGCAAACAGAGGTAATGGAAGGTAGAGTAAAACACCAAGCTTGGGAATTATTGCGATCGAATAATTGTTCTGTTGCTGCTTGAAATTAAGTGCGATTCCCTACCCTTCGGGAACCCCTACGGGGAACGGGATAGCTCCGCACGCGCGTACTTTGGGATAGAATTAAGTGCGATCGATACAAATCATCAATAGGACTTACCCAAGGGTGGTCAGAAACCAGGTTTTTTCCGAGATACTTCGTTACACGCCACTTACTCGTTACCAGGCTCTGCCTGGGAACGCAGATCCAGAGGCTCTGCCTCGAATTTTCTGTTAGCAAGCAGCAAGCAGCAAGCGAGGCGGAGCCTCTAGACGTTGATTCCCAGGCAGAGCCTGGGAACCAGTTAAGCAGCAAGCAGCAAGCGAGGCGGAGCCTCTAGACGTTGATTCCCAGGCAGAGCCTGGGAACCATTTAGCAAATACTTAGTCCGCGCACCATCCGGACTTTGTTTTTGTAGACGCGGTTTCAACCGCCGACTCACTTGACAAAAATACCCAAATCGCCCATAATCGTAGATTGTCTGTCTAAATCCGGCTCGGATCAGGTTAAGACATTCCAAAAGCTGAAAAACCGTCACCCGTCAAAAGTCCCCAGTCAAAAGTTCACAACAACGAACCCAACGACTGCGTTTATCCTGAGCGTAGTCGAAGGACTCAGGGCACCGAAACGGACAACGGACAACTCAGCTACCTGTACGGCAATCTCAACAACCATCCCATGACTTACGCAATCATTGAAACCGGCGGCAAACAATTTCGGGTAGAACCAGGCCGCTTCTACGACATCGAACTGCTTCACGTCGAAGCCGAATCAAAAGTCACCATCGACAAAGTATTTCTGATCCAGCACGAAAACGACGTTCACATCGGTCAACCTCTAGTAGAAAATGCCACAGTAGAAGGAACTGTTCTGCGGCATTTCCGGGGCCGTAAAGTCCTCGTCTATAAGATGAAGCCGAAGAAGAAAACTCGGAAGAAAAAAGGGCACCGTCAAGAAACAACTCGTTTTATGATTGACTCCATCAGCGTCAATGGTGTTGTTTTGGCCGCGAGAGACTTAACTCAAGCTGTTGTGGAAACTCCCCAAACCGGCGAAAGTGATTCAGAATAAAAAATAGTAAGTAATTAAAGTTGAGGAAATCATGGCCCATAAGAAAGGTACAGGCAGTACACGTAACGGACGCGACTCTAATTCTCAGCGTCTGGGTGTCAAAAAGTACGGCGGTCAAGTTGTCAAAGCTGGCAACATTTTAATTCGTCAACGCGGCACGAAAGTTCACCCCGGTAATAATGTTGGTATCGGCAGAGATGATACTCTGTTTGCCATGATTGATGGTGTGGTGACTTTTGAAAGAAAGGGCAAAACTCGCAAGAAAGTTAGCATTTATCCTGTGGTTGTAGCAGCGCCTGTGGCTGAAGCTGTAGCAGTTTAACTTTGGATAGTTTGCAGCGTTGTTGAAGTCTCTTTTGTTTGTCTCGAATTCTAGATCCCCCCCTAACCCCCCTTAATAAGGGGGGGACAAGAAAATTCATTTAAGGTTTCCTTGTAACTGGGTTCTGGCTGGAAAGGTATTTCTAGAGGCTTTGCTTCCTGATTTTATATCTCAATATACCCATATCCCCGACTTCTTTAAGAAGTCGGGGATATCAGGTTTTTAGACAAGTTTTGTGAGAAATTCGGATTGATTTAACCGCAGAGACCACAGAGAGCACAGAGGAAGAGAAGAGAGAGATGAATAATCTCGATACCGATTTGATATGATTCGCTAATTTGTGGCTAACCTCCTCCGACAATGGTCACAATTTCCAAGATGTCGCCTTCTTCTATTTGTGTGGTTTCCCA
>RDXH01000048.1:4080-30090 GCA_004292745.1 Oscillatoriales cyanobacterium
TTTCTCCGTTGACTTGTAGCGCAATTTGATTGGTCATTTGTTTATTAGTTTAATGATTTGAACGAACCGCGAAGACGCGAAGAACACGAAGGAAGAACTGCATTTCTTTCTTTCTCTTGCTTTGCGTTCTTCGTGCCTTCGTGGTTCATTTAATCTTACGACCTATTAGTTATAAGTTTGTGAGTTTTGAGTTTCTGCATCCGAATTAGCTGGGAGATGAAAAATTGGGTGACTAAAGTTGGTTGTTCGGCTTCCATGATCGATCGCACAACTGCTACTCTGGAAGCTCCGGCATTCAATACTTCGTCTAGGTTGTTGATGTCTATTCCGCCGATCGCAAACCAAGGAATCGGGGACTTAGCAGCAGCATACCGTACATAGTCCAAACCCGCAGCTTGTTTATCGGGTTTTGTGGGAGTGGAGTAGACAGGACCAACTCCAATATAGTCGGCTCCTTCTTCAATGGCTCGCTGCATTTCCTGGGCGTTTGTGGTCGATCGCCCGATCGTCCGTCCAGGCCCTAGTAACTTGCGCGCTTCAGCTACAGGTAGATCTTGCTGTCCTAAGTGTACACCGTCGGCATCGGCTGCGATCGCCAAATCGACGCGATCGTTCACAATCAACAAAGCATCATAGCGGTGACACAGTTCGCAAAGCTTCCGCACATTATCCAATTTCACCGCATCGTCTGAGGTTTTGTCGCGGTACTGTACCAAAGTCAGTCCACCTTGCAAAGCTGCTTCCACAACGCCTAACAAATTGTCTCTCCCCGAAGTTACCAGATATAACTGCGATCGCAATAACTGCTGGTAGCGCCCATAAGCCAGCAAATCGCTTTCGAGAGTATAAACCCGATAGCGCATCTGCTTAAAAGCCTTGCCCATATTCGGATCGTAAACTTTGCCATACTCTTCAAGTACCCGCAGCGCTTCTTCCACGCGGCAGAAATTCGCCTCCAATAGCTGCTGAAGTCCAGAGCGCTGTTCTTCCTGCGGATGAGTCAGTTCCGTACCGGGGTCTGCGGGCGTATCCCTAGCACTGCGTAATTCTGCGGTGTGCCAAAAAGCCAATTCCTGACGCAGTTGCTTGCACTCGCCAGCTAAATCGGCGCTATTGAGGCCAAATCTACACCATTCTTCAATGATTCTCAATCCTTCGCGGGCGCGATCTAAATTTGCATCTAAAATCCGGCACAGAGCGGGCTGTGCCGGTAAAGTTCTGTTTGGTTTTTGCGTCATATAGAACCACCTCGATCGTTAATCCAGCAGTCAAGCTGCTACATTTTCCCACTAATTTTTAAGTTTTATTGAATTTGAAGAAAACGAAGCATAATAGATCAAACTTGATGATGGTGGAATCGTTAAACTGCTGACCACACTTCGGAGGAGATCCGTGATGTTAGCAGAGCAAGCAAAAAGATTAAGGGATAAAAACCCAAACAGGCAGGGTAGTTCACAGTTCGATCGGCAAAACCCAACACGAAACACGGGATGCGAAACTCGGCTCAAAGATAATAAATTACGTTTTTTTATGCTCATTTACTCAAAACAGAGCGGGTGCACAGGAAAGCGATCGCCAAGCAAAACCTTAAGTTCTTGCCTTTTGCTGTTGTTTGCCACTGTCTCATTGTTCAAAACTCAACAGTGTGCGATCGCCGCCGAAACCCCAATAGTGCAGATAATAGCTCAGGCGCAGCAGCCCGAAATCAACATTTTGTATGTCAGCTCATCCGGTGGAAGCGATACAGCAGGTAATGGGAGCGATCGAGATCCATTCAAAACCATTACCTACGCCTTAAGCGTCGCCCCGCCTAACACGGCAATTTTGCTAGCGCCCGGTACCTACAGCGCTCAAACCGGCGAACAATTTCCGATCTTACTTCAGCCCAACGTGACTCTTCAGGGAAATCCCAACACTCGCGGTCAAAATATTGCGATCAAAGGCGGAGGAGACTTTCTCAGTCCCACTTCGGCTGGTCAAAATATCACGATTTTAGCAGCTTCGGGAGCCAAACTCAGCGGGGTGACAGTGACCAATCCCAACTATCGGGGTTATGCTTTGTGGATCGAATCGAGCTCTCCCACGGTGGTTAACAATACTTTTTTGGGGAGCACTCACGACGGAATTTCAGTGGTGGGTAATTCTCGCCCGATGATTAGCGGGAATCTGTTCTCGAAAAATGGAGCTAATGGTATCACGATTTATGGTACTTCCCAACCGGAAGTTCGAGATAATGTGTTTGAAAACACTGGATTTGGGGTGAATGTAGCGGAAAAAGCTTCTCCTTTGTTAATCGGGAATCGGATTACTCGTAACAAGGATGGTGTGGTGGTACAAGCTGAGGCGACACCGGTGCTCCGCCATAATTATATCGAGAGGAATCAGCGAGATGGCATTGTGGCGATCGCCCGTGCTCTCCCCGATTTAGGAACCATGACGGAACCAGGGGGAAATGTAATTCGCAACAACGGCCAGCATGATGTAAATAATGCTGCCAAAGGTCAAATCATTCAAGCTTACGGCAATCAATTGTTGAGCAACCGCACGACGGGACAAGTTCAGGTGGCGGGAACTTTCAACTCTCCTCTATCCATTGGTGGCCCTGATTTGGGGTTAGTTGCTCAACCTCCCAGAAGCGGTGGGCCAGATAGCTCTTTACCTGTTTACACCACAGCTCCCTTAACTCCGAGAGTTCAAAGATCGCCCCAGAGGCCTCTGTCATCGCTGTCAGCGAGTCCTGCCCCAAATCGATCGACATCGGGTCAAACTCGGTTGTCGCCTCTGTTGGCTCCCCCAAGTGCCTCTTCTTCCGCGATCGCCATTCCAGTCCCAGCTCCCAACTCTCGATCGCTTGCGGAAATTTCTGTACAGCCGTCCAATGTGACTCCCAACTTTGATAGTTCGAGTCCGGTTGCTTCTGAGGGTAAATTACCGGTTCCGAGTCGGAACATTCCTCTGGGAAGGGGTGGCTATGTACCTACTGGTTTAACGGGTAATTCTGTGGCTGATTCTGGGGAAAATGCGCCATCATTCGATCGAGCGTTAGCTTTGGGTTTTCGGTATCGGGTGGTAGTTGATGCTCAGAGTCAGAGCGATATAGCCAGGATGCAATCTCTGGTTCCCGATGCTTTTCGTACTTTTTCTAACGGGCGCGCCGTCATGCAAGCAGGTGCTTTTCGGGAACAGGAAAAAGCTGAGGAGTTATTACAAATGCTCACTGCTAATGGTTTGAATGCCAGGATTGAAGAGATAAAATAATGAATTTGATGCAGCGAGTTTTGGAACCGGAGGTTATGGATTCCTGGGAAGAGGCCATCGAATACGATTCGATGGACTTTACTGAGGTTAATTCTGCTTTTGCGATGGGTGCGGCCGCCTTTGGCCCGGTTTTTGGAAACGTTTTGGATGCGGGGACTGGTACGGCGAGAATTCCCATTGCTCTTTGTGCAATACGTCCCCAGTGGCATTTGACTGGCATCGATTTGTCGGCAAATATGCTGAAAGTCGCTGTTGAAAATGTGAAAAAGGCTGGTGTGCGATCGCAAATTACCCTTGAATTAATTGATGCCAAGGCAATGCCCTATCCAGACAATTATTTTGACATGGTGATTTCCAATAGCATTATCCATCATTTGCCAGATCCGCTGCCATTTTTTCAGGAAGTCCAGCGGGTATTGAAACCAAAAGGAGCAATATTTTTGCGGGATTTATTGCGGCCGGAAACACCAGCAATCAGGGATAATTTAGTAGAGATGTATGCGGGAGATTGCAACGCCCATCAAAAGCAGTTATTCAGAGATTCCCTACAGGCGGCTTTTACTCTGGATGAAATTCAGACTACGATCCAAACTGCGGGTTTGGATGGGTTGAGGATTTATGAATCCTCAGACAGACACTGGACGGCTGAACGTGCTTGGTGCGAGTCTGAATAGACTGGGATTTGCTGCAATTTTTGAAAGCTAAGATTGTAAATCGGGCGATCGCAATTGTGGTCGAGTCTAGACACAAACCCACCCTAGCGGTACTCCGCTTGGTAGTGGGTAATTGACTCAACTTGTTACCACCCCCAAGTTCCAGGCCCTCCTTTAAACGGGCCGACAATATCTTTAGTAATCCAGCCACCATAAAAAACACCTTCTTGAGCTTGCACTAATTCTCCATCCACATAACAAGCATCCATCAAACCTGGATAAAAAGCCACATAATCCTTAATAGCCTCAAAGATATTGGTGGGATTCGGATAAAACCAAGCAGCATTCACGGCTTCCTTTTCTCCCACCTTCACTGTGTAATAGCCTGCTTGTCCTTTCCACTCGCACCAAGAACCCCGCGAAGTTTTTTGCAAATATTGCATTTCTATATCTTCGGGAGAGATATAGTAAAAAGGAGGGTGACTTGTCTCTAATACCCTTTGAGCGCGGTGGGTGTCGGCAAGTGTCACACCATTAAAAATGATCTTTACGTGTTTGGTCGATTCTTCCAGACGAGGCGGCCGTGGGTAATCCCAAACTGATTCTTGACCGGGACCTGGTTTAATTCGATCGCTGTTCACTGCCAAAATCTCCCTGATAAAACCAAAATTTTTCCACTTAATATCATACTTAAACATTACAAGATAAAAATTAGAGTAGAGAAAAATTATCTTCACCACTCTGGTAGCTTAACTACAAACCACCAAGCTTTTTTAAGAAAAATTTCCGAGGATGCAGAATTCTCAAAGCATTCGTCTGTTAGGAAAAATAAATATTTTACCTTGTGTGTTGAGTCTTGGGCCAAGGCTAGGGGGAACTACCATCTTTGACACCTTGAGAATTATCTGATAAGGTTATAGCGCCTATCAACCATCTTTAACTAAAACCGAAAATTCATGCTCCTGTAGAGTTTGTATGAGTGCCAACCTATAGCACCTGTACTCAAGTCACCCGCTATCCGCTAATCACTGGACAAAAGTGGACAAGGTAGCCAGTCTAAGCCTTTAACTAGGCTACGTTAGCAGGGTCACGACACCTACGGGTGCTTTCGAGCCTGTAGCTCTGTCGCCGGAGATTAAACATCTTTATTTAGCTAAGGAAGTGTCTCCGGCACGACAAGCCTCGCTAACATTGACGAGGAAAACATAACCTATATCGCCGTTATCCGTTCACGATCATCCTGAAATATGCAGTTTCAGACCCGCAAGTGCAACCTGCTCAATTAAAAATTGATCCAGGTTCCAAGACTACTGGGCTAGCAATTGTGCAGGGCGATCAAGTTATCTGGGGTGCGGAATTAACCCATCGCGGGCAGCAAATTAAAAACGACTTAGAATCGCGTCGTGCCATTCGTCGCAATCGTCGTAACCGCAAAACTCGTTACCGCAAACCACGCTTTCTGAACCGCAAGAGAACGCCTGGATGGTTGCCACCGAGTAGAGAATCCAGGGTGAAGAATATCATGACTTGGGTTAACCGCGTCCGTCGATATGTGCCAATTACAGGCATATCGCAGGAATTGGTTAAATTTGACACGCAGGCAATGCAGAATCCCGAAATTTCTGGCAAGGAGTATCAGCAAGGTGAACTTGCGGGCTATGAAGTCAGGGAATACTTATTAGAGAAATGGGGGAGGAAGTGCGCTTACTGCGGGGTGGAAAACGTACCTTTTGAGGTAGAACACATTCACCCAAAATCAAAAGGTGGAAGCGATAGAGTTTCCAATCTCGCCATAGCCTGTCATGGATGCAACCAAAAGAAAGGCAATCAAGATATCCGGGAGTTCTTATCCAAAAAGCCTGAGATATTGTCCCGTATTTTGAAGCAGGCCTCACAACCTTTGAAAGATGCAACTGCGGTAAATTCTACCCGTTGGGCATTATTTCAACGACTTAAACAAACAGGATCACCAATAGAAGTTTCAACAGGAGGTAGAACAAAGTTCAATCGTACTCGACTGCAACTACCTAAAACTCATTGGCTGGATGCCGCCTGCGTAGGAAATGTAGAAATGCTGCAAGTTCACGCTAAGAAGCCGTTGCTAATTTCAGCTAAAGGATGGGGCAATCGTCAGATGTCTACGACTAATAAATATGGATTTCCGGTGAGGCACAGAACGCGGTGCAAGACGTTTTTTGGGTTTGGGACTGGCGATATGGTGAGGGCAGTTCTCCCTTCGGGGAAGTTTGCAGGTACTCACGTCGGCAGGTTGACTGTCAGAGAAAGTGGAGTTTTCGAGATGAGAACGCCACTAGGCAAGGTAAGTCCAGTGCGTCATAAATACTGCGAATCAATCCACCGCAACGATGGGTATATGTATGCGTTTTCCACAAACGTCCAATGAATTAGCGATTAGAGGCGTAGCGATCGCACTTTGAAAACTGAGCGGGCAGCCTCCAACAATTACATCTATGGAAATCCCCTTTAACATCACCCTGTTGATGGTCATGACCGTCACCTGTGGCATTAGCGCTCAAGTTCTGGCAGCTTACTTAAAAGTTCCAGCGATCGTCTTTTTGCTGTTGTTCGGTATTTTAGCAGGGCCAGACTGTCTGGGACTGCTACACCCAAATCTCCTGGGCAGTGGTTTGGAAGTTATGGTATCCCTTTCTGTAGCATTAATTTTGTTTGAAGGCGGCTTGAATTTGGAATTGCGAGATTTGGGTCGAATTTCCGGCAGTATCCGCAATTTAGTTACAGTAGGCACTTTAATTACCCTCATCGGTGGCGGAATGGCCGCCCACTGGCTGGGAGAATTTCCTTGGCCGATCGCCTTTTTATATGCTTCTCTAGTAGTTGTGACCGGTCCGACGGTCATCGGCCCTTTGCTCAAACAGGTTTCTGTTGATAAACAAGTCGCCGCTTTGCTGGAAGCCGAAGGAGTTTTAATCGATCCTGTCGGGGCAATTTTGGCAGTATTGGTACTGAATATTATTTTAAACGGCAATGCAGACTTGCTAGTTTTGTTCCGAGATTTAATCGTGCGGCTGGGAGTAGGTGCTGTCGTCGGAGTGGCGGGAGGTTGGCTGCTAGGATTCATTCTCAAGCGATCGAATTTTCTCTCAGAAGACCTCAAAAACCTAGTAGTGTTAGCGGGCTTATGGGGATTCTTCGGATTAGCAGAGGAACTGCGGAGCGAATCGGGATTAATGGCAACGGTACTCTCCGGTATAGTCCTCAGAGCAGCTTCTGTTCCCGAAGAAAGGCTGCTGAGGAGGTTTAAAGGTCAACTTACAGTCCTTGCTATTTCGGTGCTGTTCGTGTTGCTGGCCGCGGATTTATCCCTGGCTAGTGTAGTTGCGCTCGGTTGGGGCAGTGTGTTCACAGTTTTAGCATTAATGTGGGTAGTGCGACCGATTAACATTTGGTTGTGCACCCTCAACAGTGGGCTCAATTGGCGACAAAAATTATTTGCTTGTTGGGTAGCGCCTAGGGGAATTGTCTCAGCTTCGATCGCATCTTTATTTGCCATTTTGCTAACCCAGCGGGGAATCAACGGCGGCGACTCCATTAAAGCCTTGGTATTTCTGACAATTATGATGACAGTTTTCCTACAAGGACTAACCGCCGGAGCTATGGCTCAAATATTAGGAGTCACCTCGAAATCCGCGACCGGTGCTGCCATTGTTGGGTCAAATTCTTTGAGTAGATTGATTGCTCGGTTATTTCAAGAACGCGGCGAATCTGTAGCAATTATAGATACTAACCCGGAAGCTTGTCAACAAGCAGAACGGGAAGGTTTGCGCGTTTTTTTGAGCAGTGCCCTGGATCACAGTGTTTTGGAAGCCGCCGGACTGGAATCGATGGGAACTTTTTTGGCAATGACCAACAACGGTGAGGTAAACTTAGTGTTAGCTCAAAGAGCAGCAGAAGAGTTTGCACCACCAAGGGTTTTGGCAATTTTCCCCAAAGATCCGCAAGCTAACAGTGCTGTAAATAATCCCAAAATAAATCAAGCCTTTGTGTCCGATTTGTCCTTGAAGGATTGGAACGAATATTTGAACGACAAAGAGGTAAAATTGGGAGAAACGGAGTTAAAAACTACTGGATTGGAGTTTCAGTTAGCTCACTTGCAGGCTCTAATTCGGGCCGGTGAGTTAGTGCCGCTGTTATTGGAAAGACAGGGATATTTGCAGGTAGTGTCGGCGGCGCAGATTTGGCAAGCAGGCGATCGAATTATTTATTTGTTACACGATCCCACACCGAAATTGTTAAAAAGATTGTCTGGTTCATCTCAGTCTCGCTTAACTTTGGAAAAGCATCCGGTAGTTGAAGAAGTGCCGATTCCTTCTCCTGTTTTAGAGCCGATTGTGGAGGAAGCTATCATCGAGAAACCAACGGAAATTTTACAACCGCCAGTTTCGAGATAAGTAAAAGGAAGAAGATCGATGTGAAGAATGCTCATACAGCAAGCTTTTTAGCCACCTGTATCTTACGTTTAATTAAGTGGACTCACTTAGTCCTCTAAATATTTCCCGAAAGCGGGGAAGTCTCCGGCAAACCCTAGCACTTGCCTGGTAAGGGGGGCCAATGCTAAACTTCCCCCAGGCTCCGTGGCACTGTGGCACTGTCTCAATTTTAGATTTGAGATGGAAATTCTGACTAAAGTGCTAAAATTAACCTCTTGAGTTCAAAAACCCTTGCGGAAGAACCATTTAGGCTGCTAATTTGTTTGCTAACAGTGCCTCATTTATGTGTGGCTGGTTAAACCTTTTGCTTGGGGAACATCTACTGCTATGGCTCGCGAGCCTATTTCTACCTGGTATTTTACCCTAGTTGTCGTTCACTTAGAAAACCGTTTTCTATTGGTACAAGAGCGCAAGTACGATCAGCAGTGGTATCTCCCGGCAGGACGAGTGGAACAAGGAGAGACATTGTTCGAGGCCGCTATGCGTAACACGGTCGAGGAAGCAGGCGTTTCTGTGATTATTGAGGGCATTCTCAGGGTAGAACATACAGTGATGCCTAGAGGGAATGTCCGTTTGAGGGTGATTTTTGTGGCTCGTCCCGAAGACAAAACGCCTCCCAAGAGCAAGCCGGACGAGCATACTTTGTGCGCTGGCTGGTATTCTCTGAAGGAATTAGACCAGTTGTCCCTGCGGGGTGAGGAAGTTCGGGAAATTTTTCAATATATGGCCAGTGGTGCTCCCATTTATCCCATCGATTTGCTCAGTATTGAGGGGGCACCTTTTAAGACTCATCGATATCGGTGGTAGGAAGAAGGAAGAGGGAAGAAGGAAGAGGGAAGAAGGAAGAAGGAAGAATAACCCCCCCCTACACCCCAAGGGGGAAATTCAGGAATAATGCTTATACAGCAAAGCTTTTTAGCCACCTGTATCTTAGGTGTAACCAAATTGGCAACGGCGGTCGATCGCCACCCTGATGGGTGTTTAATCGATTAGTGGAGTGGGCTAGTCTGGAAAAAACGGTATGGAAGCGGTCGGTTGGCTAGCAGCGGCTGGCGATCGAGTATCTTCGATCGCGATAAGTAAGTCCACGTAATTAAATGCAAGATCCAAATCGCTTAAAAGCTTACTGGCTTGCGATTCTTCCTTCTTCCTTCTTCCTTCTACTTAGTGCTATAATTACGGTTTTGAATTCCTAAATTTTTATTTTTTACCAGATCCCAATAAAAAAATAGCGTTAAACCAGAACCCATCACCCATAACCCATCACCCATCACCAATTCCCAGTTGTCATGAATGACTCTTTCTCCCTAGTCAATACCCTCTCCGAACCGCTGCGCCAGCCATTTTGGTGGGCTGCCCTAGCTTCTATAGGTCTTCATGGAGCCCTCGGAGTTAACGCGCCTCGGATCTCAAATCTAATTTATGGTGGCAATTCATCAAAAAACTTGCCCGGTTCGGTTGGGTTCGTAGAGCTAACTCCAGCAGAGGTAGGACGACTGCCCCAAAGCATACCCCCACTCGCATCCAAGGCGAAGACACCATTTTCCCTCGTCGCACCAGTTCCCTTACCACGCAACATCACCCCGCCCTTACCCCCAGCCCCGAACCCCATTAACTTACCAGCCCTCCCACCGGGAATGCCACCTCCGGGATTCTTTGCCCCTGCGCCTCCATCTCCTCTCCCTTCCTTAACTCCCCCCATACCTCCGACAGCTTCATCTCCCACCATCAAAAATCCCGCTCCTAAAACACCCGTAGCCATCATACCGCCACAGCCCCCCAGCAATAATCTCATCCCCCCCCCATCCCCCGGTAATTTCACTCCGATTACCCCGCCTCCACCACCATCGGACACGCAAACCCCCCAGCCTCCCGGAAACCAGGTGGATGAAGGGGAGTCTCTAGAAAAATTGCGAAATGCTCAGGGTAGACTGCCACTGTTTCCAGATGGAGCTGTAGTATACACCCCGAACTTTCCAATTAGAGGTACAAATTCGCAGTCTGGTAACTCACCACAATCTACTCAACAAGATCCAAATCAAGAAAATCAAATCACAGAAAGTCCAGAAGAAAGAGCTAGGAGGCAACAATTTGAGCAGCAACAAAAACAGTTAGAACAGCAGGGAAATCCCGGACAAAACTCATCCAAGGATTCCGACAGAAATCTGGCTGCTGCAACTACATATATTGCCTTGTTTGAAAGATTCAAAAAGGCTTATCCTGACTTGGAAATGACTGGACCGACGCCTGTGAATGTCCCTTATCCTAAAACAGCTTGCTCGCAAAAACTGGAAGGGAAAGCAGTATTTGGTGCAGTTGTCAATCCCCAAGGGCTGCTGAGGGCAGAACCTCAAACCATTGCCCTGACGGGTTCCAATATTCTCGACGATGCTGCTAAATTTGCGATTATTAACCCTCAATTCATACTTCCACCAGCCAGCACGCACAAGCTTTATCAATTGGCTGTGGCATTTAAATATGATGAAAAGGTTTGCAGTGGTATTCCTGTAACTCCCTCGGCAACCCCAGCAACTGGACCATTGCCTTCCCCAGCTCCCGCAGGGGTACCCCCAAGTCCAGGGGGAGTGAAGCCGCAGTTTGAGAAGCCTCCACGGGACTCCAGCAAACCCAAACCAGCAGTCAAGCCATTGCCTTCTCCTCAACCCCAGTCAACGGCTAAACCATCGCCTTCACCTCAACCGCAGCCAGGAGTCAAACCATCTCCTGCACCTCAACCGCAGCCAGGAGCGAAGCAATCGCCATCTCCTCAACCGCAGCCAGGAGCTAGAGATTTAATGTTGGAACCGCAGCCAGCAGCCGAAGAGTCACCGACTCCTCAACCACAGCCAGCAGCCGAAGAGTCGGCGACTCCTCAACCTGCTGTTTCTCCGACGGAACCATCACCGTCGCCATCTCCTACAGCCTCTCCTGTGGCTGCACCGTCGCCGGTAACGGAACCGTCGCCATCACCATCTCCTACTGATTCTCCTGCTCCTTAGTTGCAGGAATTCGATGGTTGGTCTGATCTCGTTGGGAGCATCCAGATTTTGCATAGGCGAAGCATGACCTCCGTAAATCTCTGGCGATCGTTAATAAATTGTCTGCGGTCATGCTATAGCCCCTACGAAGATATTTGGAAAACATTTAGATGCACCTGATCTAGTTTCCGATCGCATCGGTATTTTTCAAATGTCCAAACGGTTAACAGTCAACAGTCAACAGTCAACTTAATTGTATTGCACTTTATACATTTGAAATAAATCGCCACTTTGCTTTTTTACTATCTTTGCACCGGCGGCTTTAATCAGTTTTTCCCAATCTTCAATTGCTTCTAAAAATACTTCCCCTGCTCGATAGGTTTCTAAAATTGCCCAATCTTCTGCTAAGGGAGCATTAGGGTTGAGGACATCAAACACGAAGTTACCTCCCGGCTTTAATACTCGCTTGACTTCTCCCATGACAATAGCCCAATAATCTTTGGGAAAATAGCAACTAAAGCCGGTGGCGATGCACAAATCGAATTGATCCTCTTCGTAATTTAGGCGATGAGCGGGGGCAAGTTCTACGCCTTTAAATAGTTTAGAATTGAGTTGAGGGCCGCGGGCGTTTAAGGCATCTCGTGCGGCGCTGCTGATTTCTTGGCCGTAAAAAAAGGCTTCCCAATCGCGCCAAGGGTAGATCAGAAAGCTGACTCCGCAGCCTATATCTAAACAGCGTTGATTTTTTTGGGGTTTGGCAATTTGCCAAAAGGGAGAAACTGTTTTGGCTTGGAGGGTGCCGGCGATTGATTCCCGAAAAATAGGCATGGCTTCGACTTCTTCGGGGAAAGGGAAGGGTTCTCCTCGGTATTCGCGATCGAACCGGGAAGCAACTGGGGAGAGTAAAAGTGGCCAGCCCTCTGATTTGTCCTTAGTAAACCAAGTTTGATCTGGACTGGTGGCAAGGCGATCGGACTTTTTAGACATTCTTGAATTACACTCTTGGATAGAGATTTGTCGCGATACAAAGGCCGCGATTGACCATGAATTAGAATCTCCCTACCTTCAGGTTGGGCCGTCTCTCACCTTTTGGAGGCTTTGAGGGCTTTTGTAAAGTTTTGGCGATAGGGCTTATTAAAAATTAAGGCTGGCCATAGCAGGGCTAGCTTCAGGCGATTGGAAAAACTTCTGTCGAAGTTAGTGCGATTGAAACCATTCCAAAATTTCCAAATACCTGCACCGTAAGCGATCAGTAATGCCAAGCTAATTAAGGTACTCATCAACAAAATGGGTTTGAAACCCCGTCCTGTGAGGACGGCTTTACCACAATTTAACACATCTGCTATACAAATACTACACAAGTCTAGACATTTGCTTCTTGCTTCATCGGGAGCATGGGAGCGGCCATCCCTGGGCAAGCTTTCACGGTTTAGCCAACCGCGATACGCTAGTTGCTCCTATTGGGGAAACCCCAAGACCGCACTGGCTTAAATTAATTGCTGCGTTCAAATCCCTGTCCATCGCATGACCGCAACTTCCACAGTTGTAAGTGCTTGGCGCTTCTATCTTGTAGATATCAAAAGAATCACATCAATCATCAATTATAAAAATAATAATTAAGTAGTTTAATTAGTATATAAGGATACTAATATCCAAGATTGTGTTGATTGCAAATAACAAACAAGTCAGAGCTTTTTGTAAAGTTTATGATACAGTACGGCTGGCTTATAACTGGGTAAATACTGTAATGAGGGAGGTTTGAAAAGCTCGTGAAAAGGTTAAATGTTATATAATCCTACCAAAGGGGTTAAAAAGCTGGGGAAGGTACACGCTAAAGTTTCAAATATCCGTACAGAAATCAGGTTGATGTCAATCTGATGTAGCAGACTCACGGATAATTAATTAAGACGTGATAGCTGAGGGCTGACCCAACAATTTTAAGTTTGAGATTTTTGAGTTAAAAATGACCAGGAGTGCTTTTTAAGCAAGGAGGATTTTATGCGTGCAGTGCTGATGGCTGGGGGGTCGGGAACGAGGCTGAGACCTCTGACGTGCGATTTGCCAAAACCGATGGTGCCTATTCTTAATCGCCCGATCGCACAACACATTATCAATTTGCTAAAAAGACATCAGATTACGGAAATTATTGCGACGCTGCACTATCTTCCTGATGTGATGCGCGAATACTTTGGTGATGGCAGTGAATTTGGCGTACAAATGACTTATGCTGTGGAAGAAGACCAGCCACTGGGTACCGCAGGCTGTGTCAAAAATATTGCCGAATTGCTCGATCGCACTTTTATCGTGATTAGTGGCGATAGTATCACAGATTTAGACTTGACGGCTGCTGTGCAATTTCACCGCAGCCAGAAATCCAAAGCTACCTTAATTTTAACTCGCGTTCCTAACCCGATGGAATTCGGAGTGGTGATTACTGACGAAAATCACCGGATCAATCGCTTTCTGGAAAAGCCTTCGAGTAGCGAAATTTTCTCCGATACTGTGAATACCGGCACTTACATTTTAGAGCCGGAAGTCTTGGATTACCTGCCGGTGGATGTGGAATCTGATTTCTCGAAAGACTTGTTTCCGCTGTTGCTGGAAAAAGGTGAGCCGATGTACGGTTACATTGCTGAAGGTTACTGGTGCGATGTCGGCCAGTTAGATGTCTACCGGGAAGCTCAGTATGATGCGCTGCGGGGAAAGGTGAAATTGGATTTGAGCTACTACCACCAAGTGCGATCGGGATTGTGGGTAGGTCAGAATACTTTTATTGACGATAGTGCGATCGTGGAAGTACCCACTATGATCGGCAGCAATTGTCGCATCGGGGCCAGAGTCAAAATTCAAGCGGGTTCAGTGATTGGAGATAACGTAACTGTCGGGGCCGATGCCAACCTCAAGCGTCCCATCCTGTGGAACGGAGCAATTATCGGCGAAGATGCTCATCTCAGGGCTTGTGTGATTTGCAGGAGCAGTCGCGTAGACAGGCGGGCTCACGTATTGGAAGGGGCTGTGGTCGGTTCTATGTCCATAGTCGGAGAAGAAGCGCAAGTGGGGCCTAGCGTCCGCGTCTGGCCTAGTAAAAATATTGAATCGGGGGCTTTGTTAAATAGCAATTTAATTTGGGGAGAACAAGCTAAGCGGAATTTATTTGGTCAACGGGGGGTTCAAGGACTAGCCAATGTAGATATTACCCCGGAATTTGCGGTGAAATTGGGCGCTGCTTATGGTTCTACTTTGAAACCAGGTTCTTCGGTATCGGTGTCTCGCGATCAGCGGAGCATTTCCCGGATGGTTTCGAGGTCTTTGATTGCTGGTTTAATGTCGGTGGGAATTAGTGTGGTAAATTTGGAATCCACGGCAATTCCGATCGCGCGCACGGTTTCATGTACTCTGTCAGTGGCTGGTGGGATTCACGTTCGGATTTCGCCCGATCGATCGGACCACATTTTAATTGAATTTTTCGATACCAAAGGCATCAATATTACCAAAGCGGCGGAGAAGAAAATCGAGGGTGCTTACTTTAAGGAAGATTTACGGCGGGCTCTGATTCCGGAAATTGGGGAGATGTCGTACTTTAGCCAATCTCTGGAGGTGTACTCCCGCACCTTTGAGCGACAAATGAATGTAGAAGCCATTCGTTACAGTAATTCTAAGGTAGTTATCGATTACGTCTATGCAGTTTCGGGGGCAATTTTGCCACAAATGCTCGCCAAATTTGGTTGCGATGCGGTGGTACTTAATGCCAGTCTTAAACAAAGTTCTCTGAGCAATGGCGAACGGGAATATTTGCTTGACCAACTCGGTCGGGTGGTGAAAGCACTCAGTGCTAATTTTGGGGTGCAGGTTTCGGCTAATGGCGAACAGTTAATTTTGGTAGATGAGTCTGGGATAGCAATTCGTGGGGAAATGTTGACGGCGTTGATGGTAAATTTGATGCTGACTTCTCATCCAAAAGGTACAGTGGTAGTACCGGTCAATGCTTCTTCTGCGGTAGAGGCGATCGCCCGTCGCTATCAAAGTAAAGTAATCCGCACTAAAGCAAATCCCACTGCTTTGATGGAAGCTGCTAACAGGAATCCCAATGTGGTTTTGGGTGGCAGTGGGAATATGGGTTTTATTTTCCCCCAATTGCATCCTGGATTTGACGGAATGTTCTGTATTGCTAAAGTGATAGAAATGATGACGATTCAGGAGCGATCGCTAGGACAGATTAAGGCGGAACTTCCTCGCGTTACTCATCGTAGTTACAGCGTCCGCTGTCCTTGGACTGTCAAGGGTTCCCTGATGCGATATTTAGTAGAAACTCATTCCCCAGATAGTTTAGAATTAGTAGATGGAGTGAAAATTTTTAACTCCAGCGATGACAATTGGGTATTAGTTTTGCCCGATGCTAGCGAACCGACAGTCCATATTTTTGCTAACAGTGAAGACCGAGATTGGGTATCTGAAACTTTGAAGGAGTACCGCAGCCTAGTTCAGGATTTTGTTACTCAAACTGAGGCGGCTGTTCGCAAAGATAAATTTGGTAATGGGTAATTGGTAATGGGGAATTGGTAATGCAAAAGTGAAAAGATAAAATGCGTTATTTTAAATTTTACTTTTTTACTTGAAAGTCAATGCCCAATGCCCAATGCCCTGTTTGGCCAATGCCCAATGCCCAATGCCCAATGCCCAATGCCCAATGCCCTGTTTGCCCAATGCCCAATTCCCAATTCCCAATGCCCAATGCCCAATTCCCAATTCCCAATTAAGTTATGAATAGCTGCATTTTGTTGGTAGAAATAATTCAAGAACCACAACTCCGTTTTACTGCTGAAAATCAACTTCAGATCGCTGAAATGCTAGTGCAGTTTCCTGGTCCAAAACCTGAAGATCCGCCAGAACATTTGAAGGTGATAGGATGGGGAAATTTGGCCGTGGAAATCCATGAAAAATATCATGAGGGCGATCGCGTGATTATTGAAGGCCGACTCAACATGAATACAATGGAAAGAGATGGTATCAAAGAAAAGCGAGCCGAACTAACAGCTCAAAAAATTTACAGTCTTGGTGCGAATGCTATGAACTCGGCTCCTGCCCCTAGAACCGCCCCGGAACCAGCTCAAATTCGTGACAGCGCGCCTCAGACCGTGCCTAGTAATGTGGTACCTTTAGGCTCGCGAAACCGACCCCCTAGCAACACCAACAGTGGCGCTAATCGCACGTCTGGTTCTGATTGGAACTCGCAGCAGTCTCCAAATTCTGAGTCCGATCGCTCTTCGAGTTCGTCTAACGAAGCTGACAATCCCGATTACGATCCAATTCCGTTTTAAGAAATAAAGTGCGTCACTGGATCGGTCCAGTGACGCATTTTAATTTAAGGGCGATCGCAAAACTCTTAGGACGTATTTTTACATTGGTCTTGCTTCTGTCTCTGGTTAGAGAAGCCAGCGATCCCGTATTAGATCGCTAATTCTCTCAGTTATATCGTTTCTGGTTGCATCGGAATGATTTAACCGCAGAGAACACAGAGGACACAGAGGGAGAAAATAGAGATATTAATAATTCAGATGCTACCGGACTTGATATAACTCAGTGTCTCAAGTTGAGAGTCACGAGGGTTTTTGATTTAAATATATTAGACATCTGGCATAAATTCCACCCCAAATACTTCTGCAAACTCCGCCACCACGATCGCCCGAACGCGATCGACCTCAATTCCAGGAATAAACTGCTCTAAACTCCCCACAGGCTTATCGGGAATCCCGCAAGGTACAATTTGGGCAAAACCAGCCAAATCCGGGCAAACATTTAAAGCAAAACCGTGCATAGTAATCCAGCGGCTGACTTTAATGCCGATCGCAGCCACCTTGCGCCCCTCCACCCACACCCCAGTCATCCCCGGCACCCGCTCACCCTTGATCCCCAAAACAGCCAACACCCTCAGCAGCACCTCCTCCAACTGTCGCAAATACCAGTGCAAATCCTGCTGGTGACGGCGCAAATTCAAAATCGGATAGCCCACCAACTGACCTGGACAATGGTAAGTCACCTCACCGCCTCGCTCGACTCGGTGCAATTCCGGCGTAGTTTCGCCGTCAAATTTCAGAAATTCCAATTTCGCCCCCTGTCCCAAGGTGTACACAGGCGGATGTTCCAGCAAAATCAGCACATCGGGCAAATCTGGACGATCGCGCCGCTCTTGCACCAATTGTTGCTGAGCTTCCCAAGCTTGGGAGTAGGGTACTTGTCCCCAGTCAAGGAGCAAACAGGATTGAGAATGTAGATATTGAGAAAAAGAAGGGAAAATCATAAAAAAAATCAAGAGTATTTTTACTGAAAATATACCTAGTTAAAATTAAGAATTGTCAACAGATTAAAAAGATTTTCAAGATGAGTGTTTTGTAGAATACAAAGTGCTATTGTATGAACTATACCCACGTTAGAGAAGGGAGGGAGCTCTATGAAGCTTGTTATCCAGGGTAAAAATATAGAAATCACCGATGCGATTCGCGAGTACGTCAATCAAAAAGTGGAAAAGGCGGTTAGCCATTTTCAAAGTTTGACTACAGAAGTGGACATACATCTGTCGGTGGCTCGTAACCCCAGGATTAATCCTAAGCAGACTGCTGAGGTGACAATTTATGCTAATGGCAGCGTAATTCGGGCTGAAGAAAGTACGGAAAGCCTTTATGCCAGTATAGATTTGGTTGCCGACAAAATAGCTCGCCAACTGCGGAAATTTAAGGAAAAACGTCAGGACAACAAAACCACTACCAATGCTAAAACCGTAGCTGTGGTCGATGAACTTCCTGTGGTTGTGGATTTGATAGGCGATCGCACTCCCGAACTTCCAGCCGAGGTGGTACGGACTAAGTATTTTGCCATGCCTCCGATGACTGTGCAAGAAGCTTTAGAACAATTGCAGATTATCGACCACGATTTTTATATGTTCCGCAATGCCGAAACTAACGAAATCAACGTGCTCTACGAACGCAAGAGTCACGGTGGCTATGGAGTAATCCAGCCTCGGAATGCCAACGGTCATACTAATGGTAAAAATGGCAAAACTGCCCACAACGCTGCACATGAAAAATCCGGCGCTGCGAAAGGTTAGATAATTGCTATCACCAAAGAGAGGACTCAACTCCTCTCTTTGTCTTACTCTACCTCTTCTCTTCCTCTGTGTTCTCTGCGCTCTCTGCGGTTAAATCATTCCGATCCAATCATATCTAACTTTTAATACCTTCCAAAGTTTTGAGAGACTCTGCAACGTGGGCCTTAAAATCCAACATCGAGTCAAAAATATGCTTGACAACACCTTGTCGATCAATCACATAAGTTACTCGACCGGGCATAATCCACAGTGTAGCTGGAACACCATATAATTGCCGAACTTTGTTACCAGCATCACTCAACAATGTAAAAGGTAACTGATATTTAGTAGCGAATTTCTGGTGAGACTGCTGGGAATCATCGCTAATCCCAATTACTTCTGCACCTGCGTCTTTGAAAACTTCATAACTATCACGAAAAGCGCAAGCTTCGGCTGTGCATCCGGGTGTGTCATCTTTGGGATAGAAGTAGACGATGACATTTTTTTGATCCCGAAAATCTTTGAGGCTGACTGATGAGCCAGTTTGCGAGGTTAAGGTGAAATCCGGTGCGATGTCTCCTATTTTGACTGTCATATTTGTTTAAGTGAGTTTTTCGTTTGTTGATTATTATACATTTGTGGCGATGACTGTTACATAAGTTAATCAAAGAGGACTATGAACCACAGATGCACGGAGATGAAACCCCATGGGTTAATTTCCATGTTTTGATAAAATCAAGTTGAGCACGTTCAACTCGTTGGAGCTCAACAGGTACTTATCTGTGAACATCTTGGCTCGACTTTGTTCTAAACTATAGCTTCTAAATACAATAAATGGGAAGTCTTGATACTTGTGTCCGATCGGCATTACACTATCTACAGGGTAAATTGCTCGCATATAAGCCGACAAAATATCCCGAAACCGCCTGTCTTCCGGTTCTTCCAGCCCGCTGTCAGCAAAATACTCCTGCATTTCCTCCCCGCTGACAAAAGCAAATAGCGGTATGGCATAATAGCGATCGAACTGTTGGCTGAGTTGTTCAAAATACTGAGTTTTCTCCACATCGTTATTGAGAAATTGCAAAAGCTCGATCGCACCTCCTCTTATAGCCGATATTACATTTTCCGGGTACGACTTGCTATCCCTGATGCGATACATTTTTTGCAGCAACTGATTATCTACACATTTCTTAATTTCCCGATGTAGTCGCATCTGGTAGTTTTCCAGCAAACTTTGATTAGCTAAAGGCACTACCAACAAACTACCACAAACATGACCAATCTCTAAATTATCATAACTCAGCAAACCTGCAAGAGGATTACACTTTTCCAAAAACTTCTTGTTAAAATCATCCCGCATTTGCAGGTAAGAATCGCCCTTGTGACGCGAGTTATCAGAATTTGTCAAAACAAACTCCCCACGCCCCAAAAGCTCTTCTAGACTCGTATAAACCTCCTTGAGCAAACTATTTCCTCTGATGCTTTCGCTTTTTAGCGTTTTAATCAGAGAAGCCATCTTGTTACTAAAAGTATCTCCCACTGCGGAAACCGACTTACCGCCAATGGGAATCATCAAAAACTTGTCCCTACCTAAATAACCATATCCCGAAATTCGCGTCATCACCGCAGTCTTCAGAATTAGCAGTAAATTCAACAAACTCAACTTACTTTCTTGTAAGGAAAGTTCTGCATCTGCATCATCAGCGTAATAAACTGCTGTATCAGACACGTAAAAAAGCAATTCTTTGTCTTCACCATCAAGGGTTTTACCATATTTATCTTCGCCGCGCCCCCGATAAATCACCTGTATCACTTCCATCAGATTTTTCTCAATCTGGAAGCGGGGAATATCCACTAAAATATGCTTAGTTTTCGGGAAAGACAAGCCGCGACTTCCCGATGCTGTCATAAAGATTACTTTAGCTGTATCTTTGCATTCTTGTATTTTTTCTTTCTCCTCTTCCGAGATATTCGCATGAATTTCCAGATAATCTGTAAACTGATTCAATTCTCGTTCTTTTTGAATTTTCTCAATCAATTCTGCCAATCTTTGCTTATTTTGAATGTATACTATAATTTGTTCTACACCGGGGATGGCTAATCGCTGATTGATATCCTGAATTATTTCTGATTGTACCCGGCTTACTAAATTACTATTCTCCTTTAAAGACGCATTTTCATTGTATTTAACAGTTTCTACAAATACCTTGTAAGTTATTTCTAAACTGCGGGCTGGGTAGGAATTCGCATTAATCACCGTTGCGGCTAGATTATTGAATTTAAAAGGAGTGACTTGTAAAGGTTCAATTACATCTGAATTTTTAGGTAACTTTTTAAAATAGATTTTATCAGGTTCTGGGGATGTGTTTTCAAGGTGTTGTTTAATCACATCAGGGTCAACAATCGAAGCATCTGCTACAATAATTTTAGTATTAAAACCGTGTTTTGGTTTGTGCAATTCATGATTTTTAACCATCTTGGCAATTCCGGCTAAAAACTCAACCCCACCGTCATCTCCCGTAATTTCATCTATCATAATGAAAATATGTTTGATGCGGCTGGATATTTCTTGGAGCTTAGCGGGGATGACTAACTTTTCTCGTTTGTTATAAGTGTCTTGAAATATCTGTTCTAAATAATCAAGGGTACTTTGTCTATTTTCTTTCATCCTTAAAGATTGGATGGAAACCGTAGCGACAATATTATTAGAAGTTTTACAATTAATCAGGCTATAAATCCCATTGCAAATACTATTTAGCACTCCCATAGTTTTGAGGCTAGCTGGTTCAATTACGGTTTCATTCTTTCTGGCGATTTCTCGCTGGTGGTATTCTTTTACCTTATTTTCTGGATTGTCTTTGAGGAAATTAACCGTTTTTTGTGCGAAATTTTCATCGTGGCTATTCGAGTTATACTTGACTGTGCGCTTTCCCGAATAGCTGGCGATAATATCGGAATTTGTGTTAATACAGAATAACCGATTATCGCACAGCAAACCAGTATTTTTATCTTTGAATTTCTCGATGATATCTAAGTTTACTTGCTTGCGGGGACTGACATATAAGAATAGGAATCCGTCGTCGATATGTGTTTTCAGAAAATTTGCGATCGCAGTTGTTTTACCTATTCCCGGATTCCCAGTCAAAAAGATATAAGTTTCATCAGATTGAAGTGCTTTCACAATCAATTGGGCGTGAGCATTTCTCAAATGCAAGCCACGCTCAATTTGCAATTTATCTGCCAGTTCATCTGATATAATATCAATGGAATTAACAAAATTGTCTATTCGTTCAGTATGACATACAGGTTTAGTAAGATTTTTCTCAATTGCTAACAGAGAATCGACAAACTTTCGCCCTTCTTTGAAACTGCGAGCCGCGTTTAGTTGAATCACATCCAAAACTTCGCTGCGAGAATCACTAATTTCTTTGTTGGTAACTTCCTTTTTGTAAATTTCGGCGCAAGTTGCTAACAGCTTGATTTTGTCCTGGCGTAGGGAAATTGTGCTAATATTGCGATCGCCATAACCCACCACATTAAACAAAACCTCAGCATCTTGTCCAAGGATACCTGCTTGTTGCAGAAATCCATAGAAACTGTGAGCATAGCTACCAGCCTGAATCAACTTAACGCTTTCCTTATCCTTATACTTAAAAGCTGTGAAATAGCCTTTCAAATCCTCCGAAAAATCCACACCTAAAGTGCTGGTATCCATCCGCAGATTAGAAAACACACTTTTGGAGCGTAAATAGCTAATTTCTCTGAGCAAATACTTCCGAATCACCTCTATTTCATTGATATCCTCCGGTTTGGGAGCGAGAGTCGGAGAAAACACAGACAAATCAACGCAGAGAATTCTGAAATCATCCCCATGCTGTAACAGCATCAGCGTATCAGCCTGCAAAAACTCACCCTTTTTCGAGTAACGACGGATGTACGAGTTAATCTCATCATCAGATAAGCTAATTCTGGCACTTGTCAACTGAGACAATACCTCTTTAAACGCTTGTTTATCATCCTTTTTGTAGGTTCTAATACTGTTAGCATAACTAAAACTGCACTGACAATACACAATTTGCAACCGCTGCAAATTCCAGCCAGTGGATTTGACATACTCCCGGAAAAAGTTCAACCCACCAAGAAAGCCTTTTTGGACAAAAAATAAACTCCATTTCTCAGCGATTTCAGCATCTAAACTAGCCAGCAACTTAGCTTCTCTAATCATTTCCCCCATCATCTTTGGCAATTTGAGGTGCTGCAAATCCAGACGGTAGGAATCACCAAAATTGTGAGCTAGCTTTTCCTTTTGAATATATGCCAAAATTCCGATATTAAATCCAACCTCAAACAGCCGTCCAAAATCTTCACTAATCATGATTGTGTACCTCCATCACCGACATTCAAGACTTCTCTTACCTTATTCAAAAAAGCCAGCGAGTTAAACTCCGCACTTCCGCCCGCATGATTAAATATAGATAAAGCACCAACAGAATCATCGCCGATAATATGAGAGTATGGATCGAGTTTCAAACTAATCTGTTGGCGCGCTTCATACCTCGAAAAGTGGAATATGGTTAAATAGTGCAGTAAAGTATCTTTAATTTCACCATCATACATCAAACCTTGACGAATATCTTGGTCATCCAGAATACCTTCATATATATTCAACAGTGTCGAGTAGGAAATAACACCGTTGTAAAAGTTTTTTTGTCCCTGCTGCTCTACTTTGATACCGTTAAATAGATTAAAAAACATCACAGCTTGTTGACTAGGATCTTTTGATAAACCTTCCAGTTCCATTGTATCCTGAATGTAGAAAGATTCTCCCTTGTGTTCTTTAGGGCTGCGGACGTAATATTTATCAAAAAATACCGGATAAATCCTGATATCTTGCCGCTCTCCTTTCAAAGTTTGGATGAGTTTTTTCGACATAAAAAACAATTGCTCATCTTCATCTGTCTGGGTAATGTGCAGCGTGCTTGTATAAGGTGCTTGTGCAATATACAGGAAATTACGATATCCATATTTATATAGCTGGCTGACAGTATCTTCGAGGATTGATGGCTGACTGTAAAGGTGTTCAACGCTGTAGTTTTCTGACAATGTTTTTAACATTCCGACTTGAATTGTATCCTCTGATAGGCGTTTAATTCCCGCAACTTCGCCTAACAAACACGTTTTTCTCTGAAAGCGATCGCTATTACCTTTTTTCGCATCACTTTCGCAGCTTGAGACGACAATAATTGCTAAATTATTCAACTCTGGAGATAGTGGAACATTCCTAAATTTAAACTTTTTAGGCAATATTGAATAGAGGGAACTTAAACCGTTACGCATACTGTAAGCATTCGGTTTTTGCTTGACTCGAAATCCTTGAGAAGTCGATCGATATTTTTCACTAAACAGATGAGACAATGTTTTAGAAACGTTAGCCATAAACTTTTCTGACGGGAAAGGGTTTTTTTCGTCGGCTTCGTGAAGTCTCACCATCGGAATAAACAAAGTTTTTTTCGCTTTATTCAACAATATTTCTAGGCAAATATAAGACAGTAGCGAAACAGCAAATTTGTAAACAAATGCTGCATCCGGTTTCAAACCGTCCTTGCTGTCTAAACGTTTATTATTATAACGAAACAACAGCAATTTATACTGTTCGGAAAAACTGTTGCTATATACACTCATCAGACTTTCAGGAACCCAAAGTACAGGCAAAGTATTGATGTCCTTAATGTTATATTCCATGCTGAAATTTTGGAATTCATCAGTAGGGAAATAGCGGACATCTTCGATTGTGATAGTGACTGGTAGTTGACAGATAGCTGTTTCGTTGATACTAGATTGTTCTACGGCGATATACTGAAGTGATTGTTTGGGATTTCGTTGCAGGACATCATTGAAAAATCTACCTGTGGTTACAGCATTATCGAGGTCTTCTAGGATGCCTCTTTTGACGCTTATATGTCGCGGTTCTGTGCGAGTTGGCAAAATTGTTTGCCTATCTATAAAGTCTTTTAATAATTGCTTGAGACGGTTTATTTTAACTGCAACATTATATTCAGTCAGACCTCTTTTGATACCTCGAAAGATGCTCTTTTTCTTTTCTTCATCAGAACCTCGGAGTACAGAAATTACTGTTTCAAAGCTTTGTCTCGGATCGTAAGTTAGTTCAGATTCAGAATTGTAATCTGCTGCTAAAGGATTGCTGCGAGAAGCAAACACAAAATAGTACAACAATGCTATTTTTAATACCTTGCGGATAAATGTTTCGCTAGTGTAGTCATCCGCTAATTCTGCTTTGTGTTCATCACTGTCAGGATTCAACAAATTTAGGTTATAATCAAATACCGGTTTACCGCCACGGGCTTGAACTTCGTTGCCAAATTTCAGTTTTAAACCGAAAATATATTTACGTTCGCTCAGATGAGTGTCTGTGGTTTCTCCTAAATAACCTGTTACAATCGGAATGATGGGAAGTGCATCTAAAACTTCCGCTCTGGAAAACATATCTTGGTAATTAACTTTGACACCGGCATAATTGACATTATAATAGCCATCTTCTTTAGTGCGATCGCTAATGTATGCTTCGAGCAACCTAATCCGCCGGATCAAGTCTTCTAAATAGATGATACCAACACTATCTGTGCTGCTAGTGCAGATGTGTTCTAGCAGATACTCCAAGTAGGTAATCTTAGCTTCTTTATTCAGCTTACCGAGAGTTTCTTTGTCTACAAGTTTGAGCAATTTGTGGAAATCAGAATTTTCATCTTTAACCAGTTCATTAAGCAGACGATGCAGTTCTTGTCCATCGCTTTCAGTGTCAGCATTTTCATTAATATAATGCTCTAAACCCTCCTTCAGTTGTTGCTGAAAGATGTCTGAATCTCGCACAGCAATCGTCAATTTATGCAGCTTTAAAATTGCAGTTGTTCCAACAGTATTTGGGCGCTGCAAAGTGAGCTTCTTTTTTGCTAAGATAGGAGAGGGTTTTGCAAAATCATATTTGAAGCCTAACTCTTGGCCGTTTCCCTGAAAAGACCGTGATTCTAAAGGCTCAATTAAGCTAGCTACGAAATTTTCAATAGCATCATTCCCTCCCACGACTGATGCTAAATGTTGTCGCAAATATTGTCTAATTTGTCTAATTTGAGTGCCAAATTGAGTTTCAAGTTCGGGAGTGAAATTGACTGTAGCAGAATGTGCTTGACGTTCAAAACCACCCAAGGGAAGCCGCACGTTCAAACTTGATATTTGAGCAGCTACCGCGTCAATATCTATTAGCAAGCGGCGCTTATCGCCTGAAACGCTAAACGGATTTTTACCCTGCAAAACTTCTAAAATTTTGTCCAGCAAATCGCCATAGTCCACTGGAACTAAATCATTGTCACCTAATATTAAGCTGTTTACCATTTGCACCCTTTCAAAAAGCTTGAATCCACTCTTTTACGTCGTACTCAGTCCAAACCCCATTTACCCAATAAGGATCGGCTTCAACCAATTGTCGCACAGCCGCCTCATCTTCCGCTTCGTAAATTGCAAAAACTTTTGTTAAATCTGTCGTTGGTCCGATCGCA
>RDXH01000312.1 GCA_004292745.1 Oscillatoriales cyanobacterium
TCAATTATTCTCCTAATCCTCTAACGGGCAATCGGGGTTGGGCGACTTAAGCCTGTCGCCTACTTTTCAGTGGCTTAAAACTATACACACAGCAAAAAACCGCTCCCAATGTTTGGCGACTAAAGAGCGGCTTTTGGCAATCAACCAATAAATAGGTTAACCAACGTGAATACATTATATCCCACAGGGACAAATTCTGCATCCGATTCTTCAGAAAATTCTGCCAAAGTCGCCACATCATTTGATATCCGTGACCACCTGGACAAGCTGACACCGACCAAAGAGAAAGATAAATATATTTGTCCTGTGTGTGGCAGCCATAACCTAGGCATTGATAGCAAAAATGGGAAGTATCGCTGCTTTGACTCTGAGTGTGACAAAGCCGATATTCGTGAAGCCATCAAACCTTGGGCTGAAGTTCTGGCAGAGCGTGAGGCAGAGAAAAGTAAATCAGGCAATCAGAAGCCAAAAAAGAAGGTAGTAGCAGTCCAGAAAACAATCCCACTAAAGATAGCAGCCCCGATTCCCACTGGACTTAAACTCCTGAAACTGCCAGCCCCACAACACGGCCCTGAACCTCAGAAGCCTAATTTTTTCCCCCCAAATGTACCTGAACACGCACTACAAATCACCTACAAGTACAGCGACACTCAGGAAGTTTTACGGTATCAATGGCTGAACTCAAACAAGCCAAAGGGACGCGACAAGACATACCGCCAGACTCACATTGGCGGCGATGGTAAACGGGTATGGACTAAGGGTGATTTGCCGTGGTCTGCTTACCGTTTTGACGAAGTAGTCGAGACTTTGGCGGGTATACCAGACAATGAACCCGTCGCCGTTCTCATGCTTGAGGGTGAGCCTAACGTAGAACTTGCGCGGTTTCACGGTATCGCAGCTTTGACCATGCAGGGGTCAAAGTGGAGTCATGCTGAGATATTTGCAATGACTGAAACACTGCAAGCAACGGGCAAAAATATCGTACTCGTGAAACTACGGGACAACGATACCACCGGGGTCAAAAAGTCTACAGAGGTTCGACTGGTTTGTGACCACACTCAACTTCCTTGCATAGTCGTTGACCCAGTTGCCATTTATCCAGACATCCCTGATAAAGGGGATATTCGGGAGATTTTGGAAAATATGGACATTGAAGAGTTTATTCAACGGCTGGAAGCTGAAATTCACGCCGCTGCGACTGAAGAAATCAATAACAATTCTTTAATTCTTCACCCGCGCACGCAAGAAAATGTAGTACATATGTCGGAGATTGGTAGTATCAGCGACTACATCCCAAACACAGCGCCAACTCCAGAACAAAACTACGTGCAGAAAACCATCGAAGCACTGTATTCAGATGGGCATTGGGTATCGGTAGCGGGGCAGCTTCTTGGATTCACTGGCACTCATTACGAGCTCCGACCGGAAGCTACCGAGAAGCGACGCATTCTTAATTGGTTAAGCACCTACTCTGAGTTAGTGAAGGGGAAGTATCGTTGCAACCGCGCCAATTCTGCCAGCGTCAATGAGGTTTACAGCTATATGCTGATGGCTGTGGCCGTAGACCCTAACACTATCAATCCTGATGGATTGAACTCCTCCAAAGGGGTAGTGAAAATTAATCCTGATGGCTCTCACTCGCTTGTGCCACATGACCCCAATCATGTCTATACCTATGTTGGCTGCGACTATGACCCCGACATTGATACAACAGATTGCGATCGCCTTCTGGAATGTTTGGAGCCGTCGCAGCGTGAGGTATTTCTACGGACTGCTGCTGCTGCGTTGAATTTGAAACTGGTGCGTTCAAAGTTGACAGGCCGGGGAGTAAAAGGTTTGCTCTGCCACGGCGAGGGGTCTAACGGTAAAGATACATTGCGGACTGTGTTGGCCGCTGTCTTTGGGCGTGGGATGACTGGCAAGTCGCTGTCAGATTTCAAATCCTACGACAATGGCCGCAAGTTCTCTCTACCAGGAATTGAAGGAAGTATCTGCAATTGGGCTTCAGAAAACACTGCGAAAGTAGACCTCGACACCATCCAAAGTCTTAAGCAGTTAATTACAGGGGACATTCTTGATATTGAACGCAAGGGCAAGGATGGTTATGAGTACAAGCCTGCGGCTATCTTCTTTGCTAACTGCAACAAACTACCCTCTATCACCGGGGGGACGGCCGCAATTGATGACCGCTACGGCATCTTGAAATTTGAAAAAACCTACAAGCATAACGCTGACCCATCTCAGGGTGAGTTAGAGGCTGACCCGCGCTTCAAGGATGACGAGAACTTTATCCTTGAGCGGATTGCACCGGCGATGCTTAACAAGATGTTGGAGCGGATGCCGTTGCTGTTGGTTGAGGGTATTGACTACAACGCAACTCGTGAGGCGATGCAGGAAGCTCAAGAGAAAAGCCGACACTTGTGGCAGTTTGCCCGCGAAGTTGGTTTAGAGGTTCAGGCTGGTGGACGTGTTTGGGTTACGGATTTGTGGCAGCAATTGCAGGACTGGTATGTGGAATCTGGGATTTTGGAGATTGAGGACAGCGACGCGAAAAAGAAGCCCAAGTTGATTTGGGGTGAACTCTCTAGTAAGTATGATGTTCCGGTGAAGGCTATAAACCAGTTGTACTTCAGGTTGTGTGAGATTTTCCCTAAAGTCCAAATTCACCGATATAACGGACGTGACGAAATAGGGAAAAAGGGACAAAAATATTTGCTTGGAATTAACTTGGTGCAAAGTTCTGTACAAACTGTAAAAACTGAGTTACCAGAGTTACCAGTAGACGCAGCAAGGGTTACAGAGTTACCAAGTGAGTTACCAAAAAATCTTGGTAACTCAGTTGGTAACTCACAAACCCTTACACAGAGCGCTGGTAACTCTGGTAACTCAATTTCCTCACCTTTTACAGAGGTTTGTAATTTACTCTCTCAACTCACCGATGATGAACGGCAAAAATTAGCAGAAATACTCACTCAACCGCAATGTCAACCGCAACCACAACCAGAACAGCCGACATCAACAAAAACCAAAAAAACTCAAGCCCCTAAACGACCGATAGCAGTCGGCGACCGCGTAGTTATCGTTCACTCGGACGTATTGATGTATCGCGGTGTAAAGGGTGAGGTTATGGAAGAGTGGTTTTTGCGGGACAATAAACGGAGTTTCACAGTGAAATTTGACGAGTTGGTGCACAGACAGTCGCAAGGCGACTTTCCAGAGGGTGACATCTTGAGAATCTAGCTAAATATTTAGCGGCATCGGTCAAGACTAAATTGGTGCCGCTATCTCTGATGGCAGTGTAGACAACACCCGTATCCTACTATCTTAGGCTGCCGTATCCTACCAAAGCGGGTAAACCTAGGTTACATATAAACAGTTACCTATTTACAGTTACCCATTAGTTACATATACTGGTTACATATAAATAAGTAACTAATGGGTAACTGTGATGGTAATTTCAGTGGTAGCGCGGGGCATGATAAAGGCAGAGGGGAAAGTATTTGAGCTAGACTCTCCCAGTGGTTTAGCATGGCTGGATTCAGCAGTGTCGTTTAGATTTGAGCCTGTGGAGCCAAACAAGCCTTACACTGCACGCAGAGAGACGAGTAAAAAAGGTAACTATTGGTACGGTTACAGAAAGGTTGCAGGACAGTTACACAAGAAATACATCGGCAAAGGTTCAGAGATAGACACCGCAAGGCTTGAGGAGATCGCAGAAGCTTTAAATACACGTTCACAGCCACGAGTTACCCAACAAGTTACCCAACAAGTTACCCAACAAGTTACAGATAGAGTTACCCAACAAGTTACAGACAAGGTATGTGATGGTGACAGGTTGACGGCTTTAGAATTACAGGTACGAACTCTGCAAGAAACCTTAGAAGCTTTGATGGAAGCACTGCCAAAGTTGAGTGAGGGATTATGTAACCGCCTTTAGTTACCTAATCCTAACAGAGGAGTTACAGACAATGAGTTACATAACACTATCTGTAACCTAGAGGCAGAAGAACTGCCGGGAAAGTTGGGTGAGGGATTATGCAACCGCCTTAAGTTACCTAGCCCCAACACAGAAGTTACAGATAATGAGTTACAGACTGCTATAGGTAACTTGAGAGTAGAGAATGAATTTCTCAAAACCGACTACGCCAAACTCTTGGAAAGCAGCACTCGTGTTACCAGCAAGCTCAGAGAGGAAGTGCAGCAATTGCAATCGCAAGTTCAGGCAGAGAGAACTAAATGGGAAGAGCTACGGGAAGAGTTAGACGATCGCCCTGAGATTCAAAAATCCGTCCCGGCAGTTGCAGAATTCCCAGAGGCCGACATTCTACTTAACAGGCTCAGGCGTTCACGCAAAAAGTCGAGGGCGGACATGGCGGATATAGAGGCGGTTTTGGAAATACTCAGCTACCCAAAAGAGTAGGACTGAGCGAAAGATGAGCGGAAAAACCAACTTTTTATAGGATGGCAAATCTTAAACCTTTG
>RDXH01000313.1 GCA_004292745.1 Oscillatoriales cyanobacterium
GCGTGATAAGCTGAAGCTTGAGCATTTCCCTTCACCCGAATCGACTCAGCTTCGCCTTGAGCTTGTTTCACCTGAGAATTCGCTTTCAACTCAGAAATCTTCACACCTTGTTCCGATTTCACCATCTCTTGCTGAATCTCAGCCAGCGCCGTTTCCCGCACCAATTGTTGCCGCTGAGTTTGCGCCAATTGCTGCACCTCATAAGTCTTACATTGTTCTTCCGCAATTTTGCGATCGGTTTGAGTTTGCATCAACTCTGCGGGTGGTAAAATATCCCCAATCAAAGTATCAATTGCTTGCACATCATAGGTACGCAAAGCCGCTTTGATATACTCGGCCGCTTCCGCTTGTCTGCCGCTTCTTGCAGAGAGAAAATCTAACACAGAATAAGCTTGAGCCGAATTGCGGAAATAATTCCCAATTGTCGGCTGCAAAACATGGTCAACTAAATTTTGCATCGAACCGACACGAGAGATGACTTTCGGAGCATCCAAAGCTCCAACATGAATGATTTGAGCTACTTCTAAATCAAAGGCAAAACCATCTTGAGAACGCACTGTCAAAGACGAAAGTTGAGAATCATAACTGTGGCGTTCCGTTTTGCCAGACCAATTCAAAACAATATTAGTAGTCGGCACTAACTCTACTTTCAAAATGCGAGTATTCAGCGGATGTTTCCCCGGATAAAGAGGTGTTACCCAAACCCCTTTATTCCCGACATTTACTAAATTGCCGTGAGTAAAAGCAGCACCACTCACATCTTCTGACGTTTGGCCGACATAGGAAATAACTGCGCCAACATAGCCGATCGGGATTTCGGTCATCGCAGCTTGTTCCACCCCGACAAACCAAGGATTTAAGTTCCAGGAACCCGATAGCAAAACCTGCTCCTGCAAGCCGCGCCTTCCTCCACCAGTGATGAACTTCTGTGCGTTTTGGAAATTATCGTGATTTGGAATAATCGGGCCAGCAATTTCGCCATCTTGGATCGGAACGCCGTCATAAGTGGTGACTATTCCCACTTTGTCAGGAGCAATTTTGTAAAGCTTCAACTGTTCCGCTGTCATCCCGTGTTTGGGAGCATTTGCTGCTGTAATTATCGTAAATAATGCCGTATTAATTCGATAGCTACCTCCTGTTAAAATTCCTAATTGTCTACCTTTTTCACCACCGCTTTTTAGGAATTTACGAGCATCTTGAAAATTATCAGATTCTGTGACTTTGCCGAGGATGCGCTGTGGCGGAATCGACTGACCACCTGCTGCGATAATCAAAGCAATTTCACCTTGTGGAACCACAGTTAGGGACTCTTTGCGAACATTGTACTGCAAAGGCCAATAACCCCAGTGCCAACCGGGAGGTAAAGTATCGGCTTGATATCCAGCTTCTCCGTTTAAGGCAATTAAATCGCCGGGGGGTAAAGACTTGCCACCGAAGCTAAACTTTTTACTGACAATGCCAACTTCGCGATCGCCAATTACGACCAATCCACCAAAAAATAGCGGTATACAAATAATAATGACACCGCCGATCGCAATTGGCACAATTGAGCCGAATAAGTCCATCCGCACTGTCTGCACAGCAACAGTGGTTTGAGGTAGCTGCTTCAATAGTATCTGAGGTTTGGCTGCTAGCTGAGTCGAAATTTGACTTGCAGGGGGGATATCGCTAGCAGCTAATACTGGCGTGGGTTTTAAACTGGTTGTTGCGCCCAAAGCTAGAGCAGCCGAAACCGCCGCTGCTAATTGTTTGAAAACGCGAACTTTGATTTTCGAGTTTGGTTTAAATGAATAAAGCATTTGTTTAATATCGGCTAGATTGTCCTATTGGTTCAAGCTTAGCCTCGATCGCAAATTTTGACTAAAAACTTAAGCTTTGATGTTTGATTAATTGGATTCATAATCTTCACGCCGATGTGACTTTTTATCACATTTTTTTAAGTTTTATTCCAGGGTTTTGTAGGGGCGGTGCCCCCGTGCCCGCCCCCTCCACGGACGATGGAATCGGTGTTTCAAATATCGGGGCAACCACGGGGGGTTTGCCCCTACAGAGAATGAAACAGCCCTGGGGGGATAGGGGATAGGATTTGATCAGTTTTGAAATTTAAAAATTATTATTTATTTTCAATAATGCACAATTATTGAGAATTTGATTGAATCATTTATATCTTGAAAGTCATATCCTCAGAGAGTTTCAGATCCTGAGAGCCACCGAGTGATGCACTAAAGACTGCTTCCTCAGAGAGAATGTTAGGGAAAAAACTGAGAACAACCCTCATAAATTGCGATCGGTCATCCCAATAAGTAAATAGTACACACACAGCACCGCAGCCACTATGCTCAAGCTAATCCCGCAGTTCATTGATAACTCACACCTCACTAAGGCTAAAAAACCCGGTTTCTTCCGCAATCATCGATTTTTTAATATTCACACAGGGTTTCGACTCCGCTCAACCACCAGGGTTGTTGGTTCCCCGTAAGTAAGTCCTGAATCTCAAATCTGTGTTTCATTGTCCTGGTAAAATCAAGTTAACAGTTAACAGTGCATCAGCATTAAATTCTTTCCTTACGATCATTATTGGAGAATTACCCAAGATGTCCAAATCCTCTAACCAGGAAAACATTCCCAGATTACCAGAACGTCTAAATGACAGCGACGTTTTTTGCACCTATTTTATCTTGAACACTGATAATTATCATGAATTTTTTGAGTGGAAAAACGATACTCGTCTCAAGCGAAACTTTGAGTTGTACAAAAAAAATAACGAGGTGTTCGCACAGTTTTGTTCCCAGTCTAATGACATCATAAATATACTAGAATTTTGGAAAAACCTAGTGATTGATGCTTCACCTACTGTGCAACAATGGGAACGCCCAGATAGAAGGCAATTAGCCCTAGGTCATGTAAGGAGTTATCTTGAAACAAGCTGCTATTATGCAGCCAGAAAAGTATTTTCGACATCAAAAATTCGCTCTTGGGACGATTATCTATCATCAGCTCGCATTTTTATTCACAATTCTGACAAGATTGTCAAATTATTAAAATCCTATGATTCTAGTCAAGCTTCTCTAAAGACTTACATTGACAATATTTTGATTAAGGAGATACATAATCAAGAAGATATTTGTAAATATTCACGGTGGCGACTGCTAATTGAAAAATCGGAAAAACAGCTCCGGGAAGCACTGGAAATATATGGAATTCAAGAACCTAATTTCTCTCAATATATCTTTGGGCGCAAATGCTTTGACCCAGTTTATAAATTCAACAAAGTTCGTAATCCCGCCTTAAGAAGATCGAGGGGTACATGGCCAGATCCTGATAGCGAAGACTTTCAAGCTGCCGCTGAATCTTACAATTCACAAAAGTCTCTTTCTTCAGCCCCCCATGAAGTCTCCGCAGGTTCAAGTATTAGCTGGGAAAAGATGAAAGCTTGGATGGAAATCTGCATTATTGCCTTGCAAAAATACGAAAAACGTATCATTGATACTTCTGAATATATTCATGAAACATTCAAAAAAAGTGAGCAACAAGACAGTGATGGATGCTTGGATGACTCAGAACCAGAAGACATGAGTCTTGAAGCTGAAGAATCTGATTCACAAGCAAATTCACGGTTTGAGGAAACTAAATCTGCTTTTGAGAAAGAACTCGATAGTCTCAAACTCGAACAACACCACATTCTCCTACTTTACTATGTCGCTGGCTTCAATCAAAAGCAAATGGAAATCAAATTAAACTTAACCCAGTCTGCCATTTCTCGTCGTCTTAATACTATCAAGAAGCGATTAAGAACAACTTTGAATCAACAGTCACAACCCGATAAATGGGTGAAAAACTATGTGGTCGAATGGCTACATAAAAGTTTTCACTCACCTCAGCACTCGGAGTTATGTGAAGCAGCTTTAGTTGAAGCAATAAAAGAACTTCATCCTTCAGAGAGACAGGTTTTGTTTCTGCGCTATGGCGAACAGGTAAATGAACAGAATATTGCCAGTCAACTAGGGATTAGTTTATTGGATGTGAATGCCATAATGGACATATCTAAGCACAAGTTACAAGCATATTTAATGAAGGAATTGACTAGGTGGGAAAAAGAATGTATGGAAGTTTTGTTGAAGGAGTTTTATAAGCCTAAGATTTCGGTGGCTTGTGAAACTCTCAATCTATCTTTAGAGGGTGAAGATACCAGCCAAATAATTGATAGGATTGTCGCAGAATGTTTACAAAATTTGATAGTTACTGAAAAAGGAGAATAAACCAATGTTTGACTTAACCAAATTACAACTCGTTGATTCTAGTGATTCTTGCCTCGTGCGGTTGAAAATTGACCAAACAGACCAAGATACTGCTTGGTATCAAGCTCAAGAGCATTCTAATCCAATTTCTCGTTACAATGCCTATCTCAATGGTGCTTGTTTAAAGCCTTTTATGCAGTGGATTACAGAGTTGCTGGCAGAAGAAGTAGTGTTATTTCCCAGTGATCAGGGAGATTTGGAGGAATTATTTGTGCCGCAGGAATGGGTTGATATGCCTAATTGGACTGCTGATTATTACCTGTCGGTGCAGGTGAATTTGGATGGAGATGATGATGGGGAGTCCTGGATGGAAGTGTTGGGGTTTGCTACTCACCGCCAACTGAAGCATGAAGGTAGGTATAATAAGTGCGATCGCACTTATGCTTTGTCAACACAGAAATTAACCAAATCTCTCCTTGTCATGGACATAACTCTAGGCTTGAATTTGCAACAAGAAGTCCCACCCTTGCCAAGTTTATCCGAGGTGGAATCGACTCAATTATTACATACTTTGGGTAATTCATCGGTGTATTCTCCCCGGCTGCTAGTCCCATTTGCACAGTGGGCATCTTTTTTGGCCAATGATGAATGTCGGCAAAAATTGTATAATCAGCGTTTAGG
>RDXH01000049.1 GCA_004292745.1 Oscillatoriales cyanobacterium
ACTTAGGAAGAAACCCGGTTTCTGAATGCCCACAAAATTATTTATATATTACAATCAAAGCCATTGGCCGCCACGAAAACGCCAGTAGGGAAACAAAATTAGGAGTTAATGTAATAGTCGATCGCCCAATCAAAAATAAAAAGGTGAAAAATTAATTTTTCACCTTTTAACTCTCGACTCTCGACTCTCAAATTGTCTGTTACTGCACAAACTTCTTGAAGGCCAGCGTCACGTTGTGGCCACCAAATCCAAAGGAATTAGACAGCGCCACATCAACTTTTAGATCGCGACTGTGATGCGGAACATAGTCCAAATCGCACTCAGGATCGGGATTTTCCAGATTAATTGTCGGTGGGACTTTGTCGTTGGCGATCGCCATTACCGCAGCCACCGCCTCAATTCCCCCTGAACCACCCAAAAGATGACCGGTCATTGACTTGGTAGAACTAATAGCTACTTTGTAAGCATGGTCTCCCAAGGTCTTCTTAGTACTGGGGAAGTCATGTGGTAGGCATCGCAAGTTAAGCCGTAGCCGACGATTTCTGCGTAAATTCTGGCTCCACGGGCGATCGCATATTCCATTTCTTCTAGAATCAGAATGCCAGCACCTTCGCCGACGACAAAACCATCCCGATCGCGATCGAAAGGACGGCAAGCATGAGTTGGGTCATCATTGCGAGTCGAAAGCGCCCTCGCCGCAGCAAAACCCGCCACACACAAAGGTGTCACCGCAGCTTCGGTACCGCCACAAATCATGGCTTGGGCGTAACCCCCCTGCACGAGGCGAAACGCATCGCCCACCGCATTTGATCCCGCAGCGCAAGCGGTAACTGTGCAAGAGTTTGGACCTTTAGCACCCGTTTGAATTGCGGTCAGGCCAGCAGCCATATTCGCAATCATCATCGGAATCATAAACGGGCTGCATCGATCGGGGCCGCGATTCAGATAAATCTCTTGCTGGTCTTCTAAAACCTTTAAGCCACCAATGCCAGTGCCAAGAATGACACCCACCTGTTCTGCGTTCAGGTCATTAATCTCAAACTTCGCATCAGCCAGAGCCTGTTTGCTAGCTGACACTCCAAACTGAGCAAAGCGATCCATCCGCTTTGCTTCCTTGCGCTCTAAATAGTCGTGAGGATCGTAACCCTTCACCTCTGCGGCAAAGCGACAGTCGTGCCGCGACGAGTCGAATAAGGTGATCGGGCCTATACCATTCTTCCCGGCAAGCAACCCGTCCCAATACTCGGACAAAGTATTACCGATCGGTGTAATCGCGCCGAGACCCGTAATAACAACGCGCTTACGCTCTAAATTTGTCATGATTTCAGTTTCAAAAAAATTAAACACCCAGAACGCAGAACAAAAGAGGAGTTTTCAGTTGTCTAACTTGTCTCCTCTTAGGGGAAAAGGCTGGTATTTTATGCTTTTGGAGCGGCAAGTTTGCTGCTGATGAAGTCTACAGAGGCTTGAACCGTAGTAATTCCTTCGGCTGCCTCGTCTGGAATTTCAATATCAAACTCTTCTTCCAAAGCCATTACCAACTCTACTGTATCTAAGGAGTCCGCTCCTAAATCGTTAGCAAAGCTGGCTTCTGGCTTGACTTCAGCCGGATCGACTTCCAGTTGCTCTGCCACGATTTTCTTGACTTTAGCAAAAATGTCCTCTTGACTCATACCATCATTTCCTCATTGGTTGCTGCGTATCTGATCTTATCCGAAAGGGGGATCTTCAGGAAAAAGGCTTGCCGCTTTTCTAACTGACACTGTGTGTAGAGAGTGAGCCTTGGGCATTGGTAGCAAATTCAGGACTGTGGCGCGGGTGCCGATCGGCTCTTTTAAGACTGAGATCTAGATCCAACTTTAACTTGCAGAAACTCAGATTGCCAACGACTCCAGTAGTCGATCGGGTTACTCAACCTTAATAATCGTCTAAAACTAGGTAAGGATATGGAGAACACAAAAGACATCTCCCAAAAAGCCTGGGTCGAACAGGCATCCTGCCTGTTCCACAATAATAATTATGGGAGATGTCTAAAGGAAGTAGGAAGCATCCCAACTTCGATCGGCTCTCCTTTTCCTTTGTTGTCCCTTGCCTTGTTGTACCCAGCAGAAACAATTATGCCATCTCAAAATCTCAAATATGCTTACTTTCCCGGCTGCGTCGCCCAAGGTGCCGCCCGCGAACTTTACCAGTCTACCCAAGCCCTGACTCAAGCCTTGGGGATTGAACTGGTAGAACTCAAAAAAGCTTCTTGCTGTGGTTCTGGCACTTTTAAAGAAGATTCGCAGTTGCTCGAAGATACTGTCAATGCCCGCAATATTGCTTTGGCTGAGCAACTGAATCTGCCTTTACTCACCCATTGCAGCACTTGTCAAGGGGTAATTGGTCATGTGGACGATCGCCTCAAGGATTGCCAAAAAACCGATCCCAACTACCTAGAACAAGTTAATGGTTTACTGCAAAAACAAGGCTGTTCGCCATATCAAGGCAGTACCGAAGTGAAACATCTGCTGTGGGCGATCGTTGCCGACTACGGTTTGGAGGAAGTGCAAAAGCGAGTCACTCGCAAACTTTCGGGTTTGAAATGCGCCGCTTTTTACGGCTGCTATCTGCTGCGAGCTCAAGATAAGTTGCTTTACGATGACCCGCACCAACCGGAATCGATGGAAAATGTGTTTCGGGCGATCGGCGCAACTCCGGTTTACTATCGAGGACGGACACAGTGCTGCGGCTGGCCCCTAGCGAGTTATGCCACTAACCAATCTTTTCAGATGGCTGGCAAACATATTGTAGATGCTCTTGACAACGGTGCCGATTGTATGGTAACACCTTGTCCGCTTTGTCACTTAAATTTGGATTCGCGACAGCCGGAAGTGGAAAAAGTAATTGGGCGCAAGTTGGGTTTGCCGGTGCTGCATTTACCGCAATTGGTGGCTTTGGCTTTGGGTGTTGAGCCAAAAAAACTAGGACTAGACAGACATATTGTTTCCACAAAGCCCGTGTTGGAAAAATTAGGCTTTTAGTCTATGAATTTGCTCAGGTTTGTAGTAAGGACTTTAGTCCTTTCTAACACTGAACATCAAATAACTGTGAAGTTTTGTCGCTTTTTGGCGAAGTGCTTCCAGGCACTGCGGTAGACTTACTTTTAATTCTCTGTGCAGGTTATAGCGGTGGCCTCAAGCCGTCAAATCTTTTAACTCGCAGAGTCCGCAAATTTTTAGTGACTCGTTGGGAGCCTTTATTCAATGTCTCATTCAGTCAAAATCTACGATACCTGCATCGGCTGCACTCAATGCGTCCGCGCTTGTCCGACTGACGTTTTGGAGATGGTACCCTGGGATGGCTGCAAAGCAGCTCAGATTGCCTCATCTCCCCGCACAGAAGACTGTGTAGGCTGCAAGCGTTGCGAAACTGCTTGCCCTACCGATTTTCTCAGCATCCGGGTTTACCTGGGAGCAGAAACAACTCGCAGTATGGGTCTAGCTTACTAAAATTCGATCGACACGCGATCGAACTACAAACACCGGAGAGGGGGCAATGACATTGCTCCCTCTCTTTTGCTGTGGGCTCTACATTCTGCCCCAGTTAGAAGCTATAGCAACAGCAAGCAGAGCAATCTGAAAATGCAGCGATATAGCCTTTCGAGCTCTCATAGGAGGTACAATCGAGCATTGGTAATTGGTCATTGGTCATTGGTCATTGGTAATTGGTCATTGGTCATTGGTAATTGGTCATTGGTAATTGGGTATGAGAAAAGTCACTAACAAGTAACCACTAACAATTCGCCATTCGGCATTCGCCATGGACACTCCTCTGTATCTCATTAATAATATTTTTTATTTTGGATTACCATAAAAAACCATAATATTGATACCGTAGGATTCACAGTAATTAATAATTAATCTAGTGGTTTGATTAATCGAATCAGGCAAATCCCTTCCATCTTGGTCTTCAAGGGACGGGGTTTCCGCTTCCCGTGCTATCTTGATAAAAATTGGTTTTGACTTACGATCGCTAAGCAGGAGTACCTCAAATGTGCGGAATCGTTGGCTATATCGGCACCCAAGCAGCAAGCGAGATTTTGCTAGCAGGATTAGAGAAACTGGAATATCGGGGTTACGATTCAGCGGGCCTCGCTACCATCTGGGAAGGGGAAATTACTTGCCTCCGGGCTAAGGGTAAATTGCACAACCTGCGGGCAAAACTAGCAGAGATAGAATCTCCAGCTTCCATTGGTATCGGACACACTCGCTGGGCAACTCACGGTAAGCCAGAAGAATATAACGCTCACCCTCACATGGATAATAGCGGGAGAGTTGCAGTAGTTCAAAATGGCATTGTCGAAAATTATCGCGAATTGCGGGAAGAATTAAAAGCGAAGGGACATAAATTTGTTTCCGATACTGATACGGAAGTTATTCCTCATTTAATTTCTGAATTATTGGCTGAAGTCACAAGGAATAAGTCAGATGCCCATGTCGATATTTCGTTTTTAGAAGTCGTTTTAAAGGCGGTAAATAGATTAGAAGGAGCCTTTGCAATCGCGGCGATATGTGCAGATTTTCCCGACGAATTAATTGTCGCCAGACAGCAAGCTCCTTTGGTAATTGGCTTTGGTGCTGGCGAATTTTTCTGCGCTTCAGACACCCCCGCCTTAGTGTCTCATACCCGCGCTGTTTTGTCTCTGGAAAATGGAGAAGCAGCCAGACTAACTCCCATGGGAGTTGAAGTTTACAGCTTTGCAGGGCAAAAGCTGAAAAAAAGCCCGCGCCTCCTCGGCTGGAGTCCGGTGGCAGTGGAGAAACAGGGCTTCAAACACTTCATGCACAAGGAAATTTACGAACAGCCCGCCGTAGTCAGAGTTTGTTTAGAGACATATTTAGACAACAACTGGAATCCTGAAAGTAAAGACTCTCCGATTAATTTCAACTTGCCAAAGGAGCTTTGTGCCGATGTCGAACAAATTTCCATTTTAGCCTGTGGAACGAGCTGGCACGCCTCCCTAATTGGCAAATATTTGTTGGAACAGTTAGCGAATATTCCTACTTCAGTGCAGTACGCTTCCGAATATCGTTATGCACCGGCACCGCTGACAGCCAATACTTTAATTATTGGGGTAACACAGTCGGGAGAAACGGCAGATACACTGGCTGCTTTGGGAATGGAACAGCAGCGCAGAGCTAATTTGACTGATAAATTTCGGGCGAGAATGTTAGGCATTACTAACAGGACAGAAAGCTCGATCGCCCACATGATACCACACATTATTAACACCCACGCTGGTATCGAAGTTGGGGTGGCTGCTACCAAAACTTTTGTCACTCAGTTGATGGCTTTCTATTTCTTAGCCTTGGATTTGGCACATCAACGACAGACTATAAGTAACGAAAGATTGGCAGAAATTCTGCTTGGTTTGCGCCAGTTACCTGCTGTAATTGAAAAGTTTTTGGAGATTCAGGAACAGTATGTGGAGGAGTTGTCCCACCAGTTTACTGAAACCCAAGATTTTATCTTTTTGGGACGGGGAATTAACTTTCCCATTGCTTTGGAAGGGGCTTTGAAACTGAAGGAAATTAGTTACATTCATGCCGAAGGATATCCCGCCGGAGAGATGAAACATGGCCCGATCGCTCTTTTGGATGCCAAAGTGCCTGTAGTGGCGATCGCCATGCCCGGAAGCGTCTACGAAAAGGTGCTTTCCAACGCTCAGGAAGCGAAAGCTAGAGATGCCCGTTTAATTGGCGTTACCCCCAAGCAAGGTGTGGCGGAAGCGGATATTTTCGATCATGTTTTGCCCGTACCTTTGGTAGATGAATTATTGTCACCAATTGTTACTGTAATTCCCCTACAACTGTTGGCTTATCATATTGCGGCGCGACGGGGTTTGGATGTGGATCAGCCTCGGAATTTGGCTAAGTCGGTGACGGTGGAATAATGTCAGTTGACTGTTGACTGTTGACTGTTGGCAGTTGATAGTTGACAGTTGACTGTTCACTGTTGACTGTTCACTGTTGACTGTTGTTATCGGTTATTTGTTATCGGTTATTTGTTATTTGTTTCCCAGTCTATGCCTCCGATGCCCGATGCCCAATGTCCAATGCCCAATGCCCTATTCCCGATGCCCAATGCCCTATTCCCTATTCCCTATTCCCGATGCCCGATTTCCGATTCCGCAAATCGCGGCTAATAGTAGCCAGCTTATAGTATTAACTCGCAAATCAAACAATGTTACATCTACAGTATTAAACAAAGTACAGGCGGCGAAAGCTAATAAATAACTGAAGAAGATGAGCCGATCGCCTGAATTTACATCTTGACAAATTACCCGATTTGTGATATTAGACATTGAATTTTCCTCTATCTGCTGCTGTTGAGTATCTACAGGAAAATGCGATCGCCAATTCAACAACAGCAAAACACCCCTAGCCAAAATCCACCCAACTAAACCCAAAAAAAACAGCGTTACTGGTATTCCCGTTTCCGCAGTCAGCATCAGTATCAAACTGTGAGGATGACCAAGCCATTCGTGCATTTGAGCTTCATAGAGATCCGTAAAATTTCGCAACCCCCAACCAGTCCAAGGACGCTGCTGAGTCATCGACCAAGCAAATTGCCATTGAGTAGTTCTTAAAGTCGCTGTCGGTCGATTGGGAAACATCTCATCGGTGAGTCTCGCCCAGAAGAAAGCCGGAATCATAGTTCGTAAATATTGCCGCAAAGGTTGCGGGCCAAAAGCGGACAAAAAAACTGCACCAACAGCACTAAAAACCGCAGCTAATATTTTTTTCCAACCTGCATAAACAGCAAAAGCCACAGCAGCCAAAACGGCCAATCCCCAAGCATTACGAGAATTAGTAAAAATTAAGCAAACAGCATTTCCCACCACTGCAAAAGTTAAAAATAGGAATTGGGAATTGGGCATCGGGCATCGGGCATCGGGCATCGGGCAACCCCCCTCTAACCCTCCGCAAGGGGGGAAGGCATTGGGCATTGGTAATTGGTGATAACTGCCAACTGCCAACTGCCAACTGCCAACTGACAACTGACAACTGACTTCTTCCATCCACAATCCCAAAGCCAAAATAAAAACAATAGTTAGATAACAAGCTAAAATATTGGCATACATAAATACAGAAGCCATCCTACCAGGAGGATTCCCTGTGGGTTCGAGTACCCAGCCAAAAACGGGCTGTAATTGAACAATGCCACTCCAACCTAAAAATTGCTGTCCCAAGCCCAAAATTATGACTGGAATTGAACTAATTACTATTATCCAAGACAATTGCCGCAATTGAGTGGGAGTTTGAATTAAACGACTGAATGCCACAAAAAGTATAAAAAACGGCAAGAAATTTCCTAACCCTAAAAAAGCCTCGATGTGGTTGTTAGCAAAAACCGCCGTGATGATTAGCAACACGCTGAGAATTGCAAAACCTCGATTCACCGGGTGAGTGCTAATTTGGCTAAATTTTTGTTGGGAACAAGTGCCGATTAATCCCAGGAAGATTCCTAAAGCTCCCAAAATCGGAATTATAGGAAAAATCAGCACTCCCAATTGAGCGAAATTCCAAGGGGTTTGCAAACTGCGATCGGGATGTTTTTGAAGTCGAGATTTGAGATTTTCTACTGTCAGTTTTACACCTAATTTTAACCGTTTTTTGCTATTCACCGACACTCCTAGTCTAAAATCTACAATCTCAAATCTTTAGGCTAATTCCCAGGTGCATTCCGATCGCGTTAAGCGAATTTGAGCCAAGGCAAAAATGGTAGGAATAATCCGACTATAATTAGTTGAAATCGAGCGCCAGCCTAAATCAGCTAAAAACCACGTCCACAACACCGGGCCGAGAAATGAAAACACACTCCGCGTCACACCGTAACGAGCAGCACTTGTCGCCATAGAGCGTCGGGCAGTCTGAATGGCGACATAATTTTGAAACTGGGTTGCTGCGGCTGTTCCCCCGGCGATCGCTGCTTGTTTTGCCATTTCATAGGTGGCAAAGTGCAGTGCAAATTGATGGGCCATGAGTTTGAGTAAAACTGGTTTGACGATGGAACTAACAGCTAAAGCGCTACCACCTTTGAACAGTAAACCCAAGGGGTCTTTTTCCGCAGAAATTGGCAGAGGTTCCGAGAGTTTAGACTCGACAATTGCTCGCTGTACTCGTACAGTCAATGCTTGTTTTTCTTGGGAAGGTAACTGCTTCCATGCGCGGCCCATTAAGTGCAAAAATACTTCTGCTTCTAAGTCGGTTGTTGACAACTGTTTGGGATAGGGAATTTTGAGATAGCGACAAACTTGAATTAGGGCTTGTCTGTAAGTTACTTGTTCAGTCCCTCCTCTGAGTACCGTCAATCCGTCGGCTGAGAGGTAGCGAAACCGTTGTTCTAGGGCATCTAGCCAAGCTTCACGATCGCGACTTTGGACATCGATCGGTGCGGGGGTTTGCACGTAATCTAAAGGGTTAAACCTGCGGCTGAACAGGAGTTCTGTGAGTTGTTGCAATTCTTCTTCTGTAGCCAATTCTAGCGCTGCTCTGAGTTCGTCCAAGATTTTTGCCCTCCCTTATGGGATTTTAGATTTGAGATTTTGGATTGCTGTTGTTTGACAACGATCGGGTTGGGAAATTTGCCTACAGTGGCATTTTTTTTTAACTGGTCTTAATCACGGATTCGTGCTGTCCTTAATTCTACTACTTGGTGCGGGGCGATGGCGGGGAGCCGCCCTAGCTAGGACTGTCAGCGCTTGGCCGCCAGTGGAAATATTGCACCGAAACTTCCCCCAGAGCCTTTAAGCTGATAAGTGGACATCTGGTAAAAAGCTAGTCTTGGCTGGGCCCAATGCCTATCCCACAAGAGTTTTTGGAGATGTCTCATGACTAATGACTATTGACTATTGACTAATTATGTTTGATGTTGCGGTGATTGGTGCTGGTATGGCGGGGCTCAGTTGCGCTCAACAGTTGCGCTTGGCTGGTTATTCTGTGGTGGTTGTGGAAAAATCTCGCGGTGTGGGCGGCAGAGTTGCTACTCGCCGTGTTAACGGTACTAGGGCAGATCATGGGGCTCGCTATCTGGAATCCCAGGGGGATGCGGTGCAGGGGTTAATTGATGTTTTGGTCGATCGCGATATCCTGAAACTGTGGACTGATACTGTTGGGGAATTTCGAGAGGGAGAAAATGGAGTCGGGGGAGAGGTTTTTTCGATTCCCAGGGACTGTTATGTTGCACCTGCGGGAATGAATGCTGTAGGTAAGTACCTGGCTGAGGGTTTAGAAATTTGGTCAGGGCGTCGCGTAGAAGCTATTTCTACTACAGATAACCAAAGGTGGCATCTTTCTCTGGAAGTTACTGATGACAATTTTAACAAGCCTCAAGAATTGATTGCTAAGGCGATCGTAGTCGCAATTCCTGCACCCCAAGCTTTACTGTTTTTAAAGGCAGACCAGGGATTTTCGCCAGATTTTCTTGACAAATTGCACTCGGTTAATTATGACGCTTGCATTACGGTTATGGCTGGCTATTCTGCGGAACGCCAACCAGATTTGAGTAATCTAAATTACCCGTGGAAAACTCTTGATTTTCGAGGTAATTCTGATTTAGCTTGGATTGGTTTTGATAGTAGCAAGCGAGTGGAATCGCCTCAGCCTGTGTTTGTGGTTCACAGTAGTGCAAGTTTTGCCGATCGCTATTTTGAGGCGAAGGATTTGCCTAGTGTGGGTCAACAATTGCTCGATCGCACTTCTGAATATTTGATGCCTTGGCTAAAAGAGCCTGAATGGTTGCAGGTTCACCGTTGGCGCTATGCTTTTTGTCGAAATCCTTTGCCTGTTTCTTGTTTGGCTGCTGAGGGAACTTTACCCTTAGTTTGTGCAGGGGATTTGTGCGGGGGAAATCAAATTGAAGGTGCTTTGCGATCGGGTTTGGCCGCCGCTAATTTGGTCCAATCATTGATTAATCAGATAAAAGTCGATCGCGGGCAAGAGTAAAGTCACAAAATAGTAAACTAACGGTGCTGTAAAAACATAACTGTCAGTGCGATCGAGAATGCCACCGTGACCGGGGATCAACTGCCCCGAATCCTTAACACCGGCATCTCGTTTCATCATCGACTCAGTTAAATCTCCCAACAAACTGGCAACACCAATCAACAGACCAAAAGCAGCCCCAGTATAGGGCCAGCCAGGCCAATTCAAATACCAAGACCCGGTGGCGGCGACTGCTATACTGCCACAAACTCCAAACACGGCACCTTCAACCGTCTTTTTCGGGCTGATGTGGGACAGGGTAGTGCGGCCGAAGAATTTGCCGACAAAATAAGCGCCAATGTCTGCGGCCCAGATGCAAAGGAAAGCCAGCATTAGGGAAGTTAATCCCAAAGAAATATGGCTGATATTGATCCAAGACTGGGGATAAATTTGAGTTAGCGAATTGCTGGCCACTGTTTGACCAAATCCAGTGGTCGCTTGATAAACAGGGTCAAGTCCGACTCGCAGCCTGATCCAATAGCTGGGCAAATAACCGCCGTAGAACAATCCTAAAATTGAAGCGGCAATATCGGCGATCGTCGATAGCTTAGGCTGGAACAGGAGGTAGAAACAGATGAAGGTTCCAGCGAGGGGAAACATAGCATCTACCAGTTGCGGTGCAAGGGCGGCGGTAATTAGCAGAACTTGACTGACAACTAAGGTAGTTTTGGCAGCAGGTGCAATGCCCTTAGCCCTGGCTAGTTGAAAATATTCTAGTTGACCTAGGTAGACGATGATCCCGAAGCCGACGGTGAAGTACCATCCGCCCAATATAATCATGCCCAAAGCAAGGACGATCGCAACTATTCCACTGAGGATACGAGACCACGGCATAAAATGAATTTCTCTTGCAGACGGCGGTGAATTATTCGATTTTGGATTGGGGATTTGGGGTTTGGGATTTTTCTGGGGCAGGGGCTTCTCCCTGACACAGCTAGCCCCCATCCCCCATCGGTGGTCCAATATCTGAAGTTAGCTAGTCAACCAAGCTATGGTCGCCCTTATTATTATGAAGGTTAAGTGAAAGTAAACAAGATTAAGAATTACATTTAGGAATGGGGAACCCTGCCCTGGGAGCATCCCGATTTTCTAAGGGCGAAGCATGACCGCTGTAAATCTCTGGTTATCCCTAATAAATTGTCTGCGGTCATGCTTCGCCCCTACGAATATATTTGCAAAATATGAGATGCACCCCCCTGCCCCTTGCCGCCCTTGGGGGGAATGGGAATGGGGCATCGGGAATGGGGAAGGAGGCATTGGTTATGGGTTATTAGAACGAACAAATAACAAATAACAAATAACAAATAACAAATAACCCTTAGACTAAGCCGATGTCGCGCCGCCAATAACCAATAACAACTTAGTTCTAATCTAGCTTTTCGCCACTGAGAATAAATATGGGATTGACAGCGGCAAAGGTTTGACTGAGCCCACGAGTCTCTAAACGGTTGACGGCGGACTGAACTACTTCAATGTTGCGGACTTGCAATTGGGCGAAGCTTTCGGAAAGGGCGTAAAGATTCTCTAAATTGCTGGCGGTGGCGACAATTCGACCCTGGGGTTGCAAGTACCCCCAGACTTCTTGGACAATGGCTTTAATGGGGCGGCCTCCTTCTATGCAAACTCGGTGAGGGGGGTGGGACAGATTTTTGAGGCATTCCGGGGCGCTACCTTCTATGACTTCTACGTTGTTGAGCTCGAAGCGATCGCAATTTCTGCGAATCAAGTTGGCCACCTCTTCATCTCTTTCGATGGCGATAATTTGACCTTTGGGACATAACAAACCTGTTTCTACGGCGATCGTACCAGTACCTGCGCCAATGTCCCAAACCACTGAGTCTGCTTGTAGTCGTAGGTGAGAAATTAACAGCAGTCGGACTTCTCGTTTACTCATGGGAATACCCGGTAAACGTTCAAATAAATCGTCTGGGATACCAGGAGTGACGTAGGGCCAAAGCATAGTTGTTCTATTTTAGATTTTAAATTCCAGCCAAGCCGCAGTTGGAAATGAGGAACCTTTAAAAATTCTCCCCATTTCGCCCAGCCTTAATATTTACCAAAAAACTGGGTCTAAAGCCCCGTCCTTCTAGGACGGATTTAATTCGAGTGTAAAAATTCTTGAATCGGTCGATTTATATCCACAATTGATAGTAAACATGATAGAATGATTCCATGATTGTACTAGAGTTCAAGTTAAAAGGCAAGCCGCAGCAGTACGGGGTCATCGACGAAATGATCCGCACAGCTCAGTTTGTCCGAAACAAAGCTCTCAGATATTGGATCGACAATCAAGGATTAAGCTACTTGACCTCTACAAGCAATGCGCCATAATGGCAAAAGAGAGCGATTAATAAGTTAGGGAGAAAACACTTAAAGGTTAGTAGGCAGCGCAAAGATTTCGCCATTAAGACGGCGTTGTGCGTGGCGAAATCTAATGATTTTGTAGCTTACGAAGACCTTCAAGTGAGAAATATGGTAAAAAATCATAAACTTGCTAAATCAATTAGCGATGCAGCATGGTCACAGTTTGCTGAATGGTTGCAATACTTTGGGAAGGTGTACGGTAAAACAGTGGTTGCTGTTGCTCCTCAGTACACTTCCCAAGATTGTTCAAGTTGCGGGAATCGTGTCCAGAAATCGCTCTCAGTCAGAACTCATATTTGTAATTGCGGTGCGGTGTTAGACCGCGACCACAATGCAGCTTTGAATATTCTAGCAAAGGGATTGAAAGCCCGTGCAGGAATTATTTTAAATACGGTGGGGCACACCGGAATTAACGCTTGGGGACAGACCGACCTCTACTCGCTGGTGGTGACATCAACGGGCAAGTTGACTGATTGATCCAAGAATCCCCGTGCGTTCACGCGCCCGGAGTGTCAATTTCGCACAACGTTGAGATTTTGGAGGTGGGTATCGCTGCAACCTATAATTTTACCACCCGCGGAGTGGATTTGTTTAAGGTATTCCAGGGCTTTTTGGGTAATGATTTCACCGGGCATCAACACAGGTATACCAGGGGGGTAAGGACATAGGAGTTCGGCACTGAGTCGATCGACTGCTTTGTCTGCTGCTACTGTTTCCGTTGGGGAAAAGAAGGCCTCGCGGGGAGAGAGTGGAGGAGAGGGAAATCCGGGGAGTGGGAGAGTGGGGGATGGGGAGAGTGGGGGATGAGAAAAATCTTGTTTCTTCCTTCCCCCATTCTCCCCTTGGGAACCACGAGGGAGGGGTGGTTCTTCCTTCTCCTTCCTTCCAGCTAAAAGAGTACAAGCTTTAACTAAATTGTCAATATCTGATTCGGTATTTCCCAAGCTGATAATAAATGTGAGATGTTGTGGCATTGGCAATTCTGCGGTAACGCCGAGTTGAGAGTGCAGAATTTCATCTGCTGCAAATCCTGTGATTCCCAAATCCGATACTTTTACTGTCAGTCGCGTGCGGTCTAAATCGACAAAACCGGGTGTATTTAATGCTTCTAAAACTGATATACCTGGAATTTTACTGATTGCCGATCGCGCTTTTTCTGCTAGTAGTAAAGTTTTGCTCATCAACTGTTCGCCGTCGAGGGCAATTTGTTGACGGGCGGAGTCTAGGGATGCTAATAATATGTAACTCGGACTGGTGGATTGTACTAACTGTAAAGCTCGATTTAATTTGGGGATATCTACCCTAGAACCCTTGACATGGAGCATTGAGGCTTGTGTCATTGCACCGAGAGTTTTGTGGATTGATTGTACTGTTAAATCGGCTCCGGCGGATAGTGCTGGTTCTGGCAAGTTGGGATGAAAGTTGAAGTGTGCGCCGTGGGCTTCATCTACTAATAATGGTATGTTGTATTGATGGGTAATTTTGGCGATCGCCCGCAAATCTCCACAGACGCCGTGATAGGTTGGGTAAAGCACCATGACTGCTTTGGCATCGGGATGTTGTGTTAATGCTGCTGCGGTGGCTTCTGGGGTGATGCAGTTGGCAATATCCCAATCCGAGTTGTACTCTGGATTGACAAAAATGGGAATTGCACCGGATAAAATCAAACCAGAAATTGCCGATTGATGGATGTTTCGAGGTAGGATAATTTTATCTCCCATGCCGCAAGTTGCGACAATAGCCGCGATGATTCCGCAAGTCGAACCGTTTGCTAAAAACCAAGTATGTTCGGCCCCAAATGCCTCAGCAGCTAAATTTTGAGCTTCTGCAATTACGCCCTCTGGATTAAAGAGATTATCTAATTCTGGCAATTCGGGGAGGTCCGATCGAAATACTTGTGGCCCTAATAACTCAACTAACCGCCCTGAGATTCCTTGACCGCCTTTGTGTCCGGGGGCGTAAAATGGGGAGTGATGGTGATTTGTGCGATCGCGCAAAGCATCTAATAAAGGCGTGTTTGTTTGAGAGTTCATATCAAATCCTCTCTTCATCTGAATTATTCATATCTCTATTCTCGGACTCTGTGTCCTCTGTGTTCTAGTAAGGTTAAATCATTCCAATACAACCGGAAACGATATCATCCCTGATTTGTTTCATCCTGAGTTGATTATTTGAGAGCGGCTTGAGTTGTGGCTAGGCTGTAGGCAAATTTTGGGAAGGTATAGGTAACGACTGTTAATAATCCTCTTTTTTAATCACCGAATCAAGTGACAGATACAGCCTCACCCAAAGGATGTTCCTGCAAAACAACTTGCAGATATTTCCCAGTATAAGAACGAGGATTTGCCGCCACGTCCTCCGGCGTTCCAGCAACAATTATCTCACCTCCCTTATCTCCCCCTTCCGGCCCCAAATCGATCGCCCAATCGCAGCACCGAATCACATCCAAATTGTGTTCAATTACCAAAATAGAATTCCCCTTATCCACTAATCTTTGTAACACATTTAACAAATGATGAACGTCATAGAACGACAAACCCGTCGTCGGTTCATCTATCAAATAAAGCGTCTTCCCAGTAGCGCGACGGGACAATTCCGTTGCCAATTTCACCCGCTGTGCTTCGCCCCCAGAAAGGGTCGGTGCGGGCTGTCCCAACTGAATGTAACCCAAGCCAACATCAGCCAAAGTTTGCAGTCTAGCACCAGCCCTAGGAATGTTTTTAAACATTTCCAAAGCTTCCTCCACAGTCATGTTCAAAACATCAGAAATTGACTTGCCTTTATACTTCACTTGCAGGGTTTCCCGGTTGTAGCGCGCCCCTTTACAAACCTCACACTGCACGTAAACATCCGGCAGAAAATTCATCGAAATAACGTTAACACCTTGACCGCTGCAAGCTTCACACCTGCCTCCTTTGACGTTGAACGAAAACTGTCCGGCTTTGTAACCTCTGGTTTTAGCTTCAATGCTTTCTGCAAACAAATCTCGAATCACATCAAAGACTCCCGTGTAAGTGGCGGGATTGGAACGTGGTGTACGACCGATGGGAGATTGATCGATGACAATTACCTTATCAACTACATCTTCTATAGAGCGTTCACCTTTGGTTTTGAGAGCGTCCATATCGGGTGGTAAAGGAACTTTCTTGGTGAGGTAGTGTTGTAAGGAAGGATACAGCAATTCATTGATTAATGTAGATTTTCCCGAACCTGAAACTCCCGTAACACAGACCAGTTTTCCCAGGGGAATTTCTACATTAATATTTCTTAAATTATTGCGCCTCGCATTGGTGATGGAGAGGGATTTGCCATTGCCTTTTCTCCTTTGGGCTGGGGTTTCAATTACTCGCTTTCCTGACAGATAAGCACCAGTTAAGGATTCTTCAGCGGCTAGCAAGTCTGCTAAACTTCCTTGGGATATAATTTTGCCGCCGTGTACGCCGGCGCCCGGTCCGATATCCACAATGTGATCTGCCGATCGCATTGTTTCTTCATCATGCTCTACGACAATCAAAGTATTGCCTAAATCTCGTAACTTTGTTAAAGTTTGCAGCAGTCGAAAATTGTCTCTTTGGTGCAAACCAATGCTGGGTTCGTCCAAAACATAAAGCACTCCGGTCAAACCGGAACCGATTTGAGTAGCTAGTCGAATTCGCTGGGCTTCCCCGCCAGAAAGGGTCATTGCTGCGCGGTCTAAGGTGAGATAATCTAATCCGACATCAAGCAAAAATTGCAGTCTGGCTTTGATTTCTCTGAGGGCTAAATCGGATATTTGAAATTGCCGATCGCTCAATCCTAAATTATCTACTCGTTCCCGGCATTCCCGAATCGAAATACTGGTTAAATCTACAATGCCGTACTGTCCCAACCGCACTGAAAGTGCTTCTGGTTTCAAGCGTTTGCCTTGACAAACATGGCAATGTTTATCAACGCGATACTGTTCCAACTTCTGCTTAATCAAATCAGAACCAGTATCTTCATACTGGCGTTGTAACATGGCAATTACACCTTTAAAATCTCTTCTTAAATCGCTGGAATTGGGGTCGCGTTTCTTATTTTCTCTTGTTTGATTTTCCTCATTGCCATACAAAAGTACCCGCTGGTGTTCCGGCCTTAAACGATACCAAGGAATGTCAATATTAAATCCGCAAGCATCAGCAACACTGCAAAGTAAAGAGAGATAATAGGAATTGTCTTTGTCAGACCAAGGGGCGATCGCACAATAAATAGGCGCTTTCGCATCCGGGACTACCAACTCTGGCGCAAAGGTGCGTAAACTGCCCAAACCGTGACAGTTTGGACACGCACCATAGGGCGAATTAAATGAAAATAACCGGGGCGACAGTTCTTCCATTACTGCGCCGTGTTCCGGGCACGCAAAGTTTTCGGAAAATACGATGGGTGGATTTGGTTCGGAATTTTCCTCTGCTGGTAACTCTTCTATGATGGCAATTCCTTCAGAATGACGCAGACAAGTCGAGAGAGAATCAACTAAACGTTCTTCTAAACCAGGTTTTTTAATTAACCGGTCAATAACTATTTCGATGTTGTGCGTTAGATTTTTATCTAATTCGATATTTTCCGAAAGTTCTAAAATCTCGCCGTTAACTTTGACCCGACTAAATCCTTCTGTGGCTAAACTGGATAATAATTTGCGGTGAGTGCCTTTTTTTCCGCGTACCACGGGCGCGAGAAGGTGAAAGCGAGTACCGTCAGGAAGGGCCATGACGCGATCGCACATTTCATCTATTGTCTGTGGCGCAATGCAGCGATCGCAAATCGGACAGTGGGGTTCGCCAGCTCTGCCGTAGAGTAGTCTCAGGTAATCATAAATTTCTGTAACAGTGCCCACAGTCGATCGCGGGTTGTGGGAAGTGGACTTTTGGTCGATCGAGATAGCCGGACTCAAGCCCTCAATCGCGTCCACATCGGGTTTGTCTAACTGTCCCAAAAACTGGCGGGCGTAGGCGCTGAGAGACTCCACGTAGCGGCGCTGTCCCTCGGCAAAAATTGTATCGAAAGCCAGGGAAGACTTACCAGAACCGGAGACACCCGTAAACACGATCAGGCGATCGCGCGGCAGTTCCAAATCGACATTCTTGAGGTTGTGCTGTCTGGCGCCGCGAACCCGAATCGTATTTTGGTTCTGAGAGTTAGGAGTCGTCAGATTATGCCCGTTGAGGGATGCACTTGGCTGGCTGTTTGAGGTTTCGGGGCGTTGGGACATGGGAGTAGTGCAAAACAGTGCTTAACTATCTTAGCGCTGCCTTTGGAATAGCTGGCATCCAAACTCAAGAATATCAAATAATTGTCAAATAAGTTTCCGTCGCCCCGTGGGGCTAAACCTTGAATCTTTGATTTTTCAAATCCAGTTCCCTATTCTGTACGAATCATGGTCAGCTTAGGGACAAAGAAAAAATTATCCTTGGTCTTCCTAGGTGATACAAAATCTTCTCTTCTCTTCCTTCGCGTCCTTAGCGCCTTCGCGGTTAAATCACCTGACGATACAACCGGAATTGATATGAGATGCTGGGAACTATGGCACGCCAATAAACTTGTGAGTTTGCAAAGATAACCTGTAACGAGGATTTTGTTTTAGCAATTCCAATATAATCGGAATAGCTGCATCTTTAGAGTTCCATTCCGGTTGTATAAAAACTGGAACATCTACATTAATTTCCAAATATTTCTGATAAAATTCAACTTCTTTGCCAGTGCTAACCACCAATTTAATTTCATTAGCTCTAGTCCAAAAAAGCTCTTGTACGGGATATTTAGGACTGACGTGTTCTTTAGGAGAAAGAGTAATCCAAGCCAGGGGTGAAACATCTAGCCAGTAAGCACCGGAAGTTTCAATACTCACTTGCTTATCGGCTGCTAACAAAGCTTGTACTAACTGAGGTAAATCCCGGTGAAGGAAAGGCTCACCGCCAGTGATCACAACTCTTCTTGACTGCAACTGAGCGATCAATTGGGCGATCGACTGCGACACCGCAGGCAAACCTTTGCCACCATTGGAGTAACCAGTATCGCACCAAGGACACCTCACAGGACAACCAGCCAATCTGATAAAATCAACTAAAGTCCCCGTCCAGTATCCCTCGCCTTGAACGGTAGACTGAAAAGTTTCGTGAATTGGCAATTTTACTTGTAAATTAGACACCAGAATTTCTGCCTCAAACCAATTAATTATGTTATTTAAATATAGTAGTGAACTACCAGACGCTGACCGATAGGGCGGTACAGCGGTGGTAGTTTAATTATTTTGAGGTTCCATCATCGTAGCCCAGCGGCGTTTCAATGCCAAAGTCAGTCCATCAGCAATCGGGACAACACTGAGAGTTACTCTGGGATCGTTACGCAATTTGTCGTTGAAACTACGAAGGGCTAGGGTACTTTGGTCTTGTACTTGAGGATCTGCAACTCGCCCAGACCACAGAACATTGTCAATTACAATTAAACCGCCATTGCGTACCAGTTGGAGCGATCGCTCAAAATAACCCTCATAATTTTCTTGATCCGCATCAATGAAAGCAAAATCAAAAGTTCCTGTTTGTCCTTCGGCGATGAGCTTATCGAGAGTATGAATTGCCGGACCCAAGTGTAAAGCAATCTTGTGGGCGACACCCGCTGCTGCCCAATAGCGACGCGCGATCGCAGTATATCCTTCACTGACATCGCAAGCAACAATTTTCCCGTTTGAAGGCAGTGCTAAAGCTACGCACAGGGAGCTATATCCCGTAAAAACCCCAATTTCTAAGGTTTTTGTCGCTCCCATCAGTTGCACCAGCATCTCCATAAACTGACCTTGTTCAGGAGCGATTTGCATCATACCCATAGGGTGTTTAGCAGTTTCTTCTCGCAGTTGCTGAAGAATATCTGGCTCCCGCAGGGAAATAGATAATAGATAATCGTAAAGTTGATTTTCTAGACCAAGAGTTGAGTTCGCCATCGGTTTGTCCTTGCTGCTGACTTTTGATTTTAAGTAGTAGACGGCCAGATATTTAGATGAAGACGCTAGAGTCAATTGTAGATGCTGTGCGTCCAGGACTGAGTTAGAGACACGGAACTGGCTGAACGGGCGATCGCCATCCAAATCAGTTTATCTCAGCCCTAAGTGATTCTGCTGGTATCTGAGACTTCTCCAAACAAACAGTCAAAAACAGGCTCTGGAGGTGTGTTCCAGAGGAATTAGGAAGCTTTCCTAACTGTCACACCCTTTTTACAGACCAAAAGCCCCTACGTAATGGCTAGCTATCAAGTTGAATAGGAAGCTTTCCTAACTGTCACACTGTTTTCACCTAGTCCTGCAAACCCGCACACAATCAAAACAACATTCCACAAAGGCGATCGCAATGTATTACACTTTCGCAGGTTTTGGTGCTAGCACAGGCATATTTTTACTATTAGTTTTTGCCATTCTGCAATGGTTGCACATCCCCGCCGGCAGCTTCATTGATTGGGTAATTGCCATTGCTATTTTTGAATGGCTATTGTTGATAGTTACAGTTCCGTGGAATATCCACTTTGAAGCTAAAGAAGTTTTAGCCCAAGCCACAGAATCCACCGAAAAAGGCATCGTAGTTGATGAGAAACAAGTCAAATACGTTACTTTATTAGTTAGTCGATCGCTCCTGGTGGCCATCGGACTGCACTTGTTGAGTGCGATCGCCCTTTACGCCCTCGCAGCCACGGGAATTAGCGCCATTGGCTATCTCAGTTCCGGTGCTGCACTGCTGTTAACTATACTGCGTCCAGCGATTAGAGGTTATCAATATTTAGCAGCGCGGCTGACAATGATTCGCCGTCAATTTTTGCACCCCCGCGAAGACATTCTCGAACTCCGCAGCCGATTCGCCAACTTAGAATCTACCATTAAAAATTTAGAAGCTCAATTAAACTCTGACGATCCGAATTCTTGGGTAGCTATCCAAGAGCGAAAGCAGGAAGCTACCAAAAGAGACTTAACTCGACTAGCAGCATCTCTCCAAAACTTGACGGCTACCAATGAGGCAGAACATACTAAACTGGCAAGAGATGCAGAAAGTGCGATCGCGCAACTCACCGATGACGGAAAATTCCTCAACCACGTCCGCGAAATCATCAGATTCTTCAAAGAAGCCTAAACTTCTGAGCGCTAGCTATTCCATTCCCCATAGGTATGAACTTAAGACTAAAAGCCTTGAGAAATTCTGATATAATGTCAAGTAAAACTATAATTGTTTGAGCTTGGCAGCGCGCCACTGCAAATTATGAAGTCAATGTTACCCGAAGAAGTTTGGATTGTGGTGGGGATGTGGGCGTTTTGTTTGGTGTGTTATTTGTTAGTTTGGAAGTTTCGCGGGAGGGAAGAAGCGAATCGGATGCTGAAAAGAATCAGAAAAAGAGTCAAGTGAGAAGCATTTTATGAAAGGCTTCTTACATAAAGACTTATAAATATAGAATATCCTAGCTAGATTATAGCGCTTAGTCCACTTGCTTAACTTCTTCCAAAGTTAGCTTGAGCGACTCTGCAATTTGCTCGTCACTCAAGCCAAACTGCCGTAACTTACGAATTGTTTCAATCTTGGCTTCATCTTTTCCCTGCTGAAAGTCAGGACTTTTAGGCGGATTTTCATCTGGGTTAGCAGTAGGGCGATCGGAACAAACGTTGATATAGCCAATAATTTACCAAAACTAATATTCAGATTGTCTTGCCGAGCAAGCACAGATTTAAGATTACCTTTATCAACAGGTTCATCAAAGGCATTAGATAACATTTGTAAAAGTTCGTAACCCACATCTTTAACGTGACCTTCTGTAAGACGATAAGTATCTGCAATTTCAGCATACTTTTGTTGTTTCAGTGTTCCCTCGATAATTCCGCGCTGCAAGTCATTTAGACGTTGGCCTGTCTTGGCATAGACAACTTTATCTACAAATTGCAATACCTGGTGAATGTCCATCAGCATAGATGTGAGAGAACTGGTGTCATTATACCCGACTTTATCCGTCTATATCCGTCCAGATCCGACTTGCACATCAAAGGTTAGAAAAGATCCGTCTTTTTCCGCTTTTCAGATTTTGAGAGAAAAGTCTACTATATGGAGGGTAAAGTTATGAAGCGTAGCTTGGCACTTGGAGGTATACACAGAGCAAAAACTCGAAAAATTTGGATTGAATGCTGTTCAGGTTCCTCGTAACTTCCTTTACAATGAGACATTTGAACAGTACGGTAGACCTACTCAAGTCGATGTCACCATTGATGATAAGAATGACAACGAAGTAGCAATAATAGAGTGCAAAGCTTACACAACAAAATGGAATGATGTGGATCAAGCTCAACGGCTAGTTCATGTAGCAAATGAGAGAGGAATTCCCCTGATTTTTTCTACTTCCGATGGTACTACCGACTGCTTCAGCTCTCGTGTCAAGGAAGTCTTGAATGAAACTCAGTATTTCGTAATCTCTCCCGATAATATCTTCTTTGCCGATCCATCTGATGTCAAAGAGAATGGCGTTACACTGGGACTTCCTCCTGAAATCAAATCTCACTGGAATAGCAACAGTAGTGACAGTGGAGGAGCATCATTATCGAGTGATGGTGGAGGAGAAGCCTTACTTGGTGGCTTAATATCATCATTTGTTGGCTTTTTTGGGAGCAGTCCCAACCCTGAATCAAGTGATACTTCTGATTCCAAATCGAGTGATCCTGGCGATAGTGGTGGCTCTTGGGATTTGTTCGGTAATTGGTTCGGTGATAGCTCTGACTTAGATCCGATTATGGAAATGGGAATTATGGAGATGGGAATTATGGAGATGGTGGCCGCTCTTCGGACCTGTTCGAGAGTAGCCCTGACTCCGAACCAAGTGATATTTCCGATTCAGGAAGTGGTGATTCGGGAAGCGGCGGATCTAATAGCAGCTCTAGCAGTAGTGATAGTTGGTGGTAAGCCGTGCTTTTTGTAGGATAAGGAGCAATGGATAAACCTATCTGGAAAGAAATCGTTGAAGATTCAAAGTCTTTTGAGCAAGTTTTATTACTTAGCTCAAAATTAATTTCAATCGATCGAAGATACTTAAGAGATTCAAGGGCAATAGATCGAGCTTATGAAGCTAGTCAAACTTTCACATTGAAGGATTGGCAAAGATTGCATGATATGGGAATTTCACTGTGGTATAAGCAGTATTCCAGCTCATCCAGTTCATTTGACTTAGAGTATTTTGCCAATGAATTACTGCCAGGATATCAACAAATTGTCAATTTATTGCTCAAAAAAAGCACTAAAATGATTCAATCGCAAGATATCGAATCCCTGAGAAATGAAAGCCTAGAAAGTTGGCAGGCTTTCATTGCAAGACTTGCTTACATAAGCCATGTAGAGCAACAATCTGGAAAAAGGCAAAAGAAAAAATTCAAATTAGACGCTGATTCAAAATTTGCCATCTTGGCAATAGTTGCTCTAATTTTTGGTATATCGCTGGCAATTTTCGTTAGTTTGGTTCGACGTTAATTAGTTATAATAGGGTGAAAAAATGCAGGCTACTTTGTGTTTCTTATTTTTTATAGGTATGCTTGGTGATTCCTTTACTACTTTTCTCGGAATACTGGGAGGTTTGGGAACCCAAATCGGAGATCCTGACATTGGAAATTTGGCATTTGCTGCGATGGGAACTTCGGTAATAACAGGACTAAACTTATTGACTCTAGATGTTTTTGAAAGAAAGAACCCAATTATTTTTATGATCTGGGCACCAGCAGTTATCGTTGACTTTATCACCTCTTTAATTGGTAGCTTTACATTTATCAAGTCAGGATCAAATCTACTCTTAGCCTATTTCTTAGTTTTCATCATTACGATGTTCATAACAGCTAGTCCAGCCATGTTACGCTACATTCAGAAAAATCCTGTCTATTAAGAGGGTGTTTGTAATTTTTGGAAATTAGCTCACTGCGCGATCGCTCGCCTCTCCCTATCTCAACAGATACTCAAGTGCGATCGCCTTTCTCCACACAAGAGCTATCACCGTTAACTAAAACTACAAAATATTCTGATAATAACGTTGAATCTTATCTGCAAAAATCGGAATCAACCTGCTAGCTGTATACTCTGGTCTCATGCAATTCCTCTTCCTGGCTAAACTCAGCTAATTCCTTGAGAATTTCGCGGCGCTTAATAGTACGCTGCTGTTTATAGCCGATCGCACCTGCCAAACTTATCCGCCGCTGGTTTCCTACTTTTCCATAGGGAATTTCCCCATTATCGAGTAATTTTACCACAAATTCTTGCGACACATTCAGCAAACTCGCAGCTTCTTCAACAGTCATATCTTGCTCAATTGGCACTAAAGATACTGCTTTACCAGCAGCCATTAAATGTGCGGCTTGACACAACAATTGATAGAGAGATTCAGGAAGTGCGATCGCTTCCCCGTTAATTTCCAAAAGTTTTACTTGTAATGTCTCAGAATCATCATTTTCTATCTTGAGACATAGCATTTTATCCAACAATTTGATAGCTAGGGTTTCTGCTTCTGTCGGTAAAACCGGATCTAGGAGTATTTTTTGCCTGTTCATGGAAATGTTTCCTGAATTCGTTTAATGCTATTATAGCTGATAAGATTCGGCGATTGAAATCGCTTCTACACAAACGAAGTCGGCCTCCGCCGACTGAAGAATATTGATATCAAGATAAGAATCGGCGATTGAAATCGCTTCTACACAAACGAAGTCGGCCTCCGCCGACTGAAGAAGATTGATATCAAGTCAGACTTAAATACCCGCTTATTTTCTTAGTCCGCGAAGGCGGACTTTGTTTGTGTAGACGCGGTTTCAACCGCCGAGTAATAAAGACGGTTGCTACAACTGCTTCACCTCAGCAACCAATTTTGCAACCACATCCTTAGCGCTACCAAACAACATCATCGTCTTATCCTTGTAAAACAACTCATTGTCAACACCCGAAAAACCAGCACTCATCCCGCGCTTAATTACGATCGTATGCTTAGCCTTATCAACCTCCAAAATCGGCATCCCATAAATCGGGCTAGCCGTATCGTGACGCGCCGCCGGATTCACCACATCATTCGCACCAATCACCAGCGCCACATCCGTCTCGTCAAACTGCGGATTGATATCGTCCATATCGTACAACTGCGGATAAGGCACATTTGCTTCCGCCAGCAACACATTCATGTGCCCCGGCATCCGCCCAGCCACCGGGTGAATCGCGTATTTGACGTCAACACCCATTTTTTCCAAACCGTCGGCTAACTCGCGTACCGAATGCTGGGCTTGCGCTACAGCCATCCCGTAACCGGGAATAATTACTACCGATCGCGCATAGCCCAACATCATCGCACTTTCTTCGAGATTGATGCTGCGGACAGTTTTGTCGATCGCCCCAGCACCAGCAGCCCCAGCACTCGCAGCAGCACTACCGCTACCAAAGGCACTAAATAACACGCTAGAAAGCGATCGATTCATCCCCTTACACATGATTTGCGTCAAAATAATCCCCGACGCACCCACCAAGGCACCAGCGATAATCAGCATATTGTTCATCAAAATGAACCCAGCCACACTCGCCGCAATCCCCGAATAGGAGTTAAGCAGCGACACCACCACGGGCATATCGCCGCCACCAATCGGTAGCACAAACATGATTCCCAAAATATTGGAAATCAGCACCAAACCCAGGAATACCGGGACATCCTCCGGGTTAAACAACATATAACCGCTACCGGCTAAAAGTGCGATCGCCAGGGCAGCATTAAACGGCTGTTGCAGCGGAAACGTCATCGGCGCACCCGGTAGCAATTCTTGCAGCTTCGCAAACGCCACAAGGCTACCAGTGAAAGTAATCCCGCCAATCAACACCCCCAAAAGGATCGTGATTGTCGCGTCTGGAGTCGGCGATTCCGGGATGCTGAGATAGCGCCAGAATTCGCCCACAGCGACGAGTGCAGAAGCTGCGCCCCCAAAACCGTTAAGCAAACCCACCATCTGCGGCATATCCGTCATCGCGACGGTTTTCGCCATAATTGTTCCCAAAATGGAACCGACGATGATCCCGACAGCAATTAATTCGTAGCTGATGACTTGTTTTTCCAGCAATGTACCGACGATCGCAATTAACATCCCGATCGCAGCTAACACATTCCCTTGACGCGCCGTTGCGGGCGATCCCAACTGTTTCAAACCGATAATAAACAAAGATGCGGCAACTAAATAACCTAGTTGAATGCCGCTGGGCAGAAAATCGTTCATGCTTTTACCTCTTTTTTCTTGAACATTTGCAGCATTCGATCGGTTACTAAGAAGCCAGCCACAACGTTAATTGTGGCAAGGGCGATCGCGATCGTCCCCAAAATCGAAGTAACAGTCACATTACCTTGGCCAGAAATCAGAATTGCGCCTAAAACTGCAATTCCAGAAATCGCATTGGAACCCGACATCAAAGGTGTGTGTAGCGTCGGGGGGACTTTGTTAATTACTTCAAATCCCACAAACGATGCTAGGGTAAACACCACTAAACCTGCAATCAATCCTTCTGCCATAATACTTGTGAATTAGTTAGTTGTCAGTTGTCAGTTGTCAGTTGTTAGTTGTTAGTTGTTAGTTGTTAGTTGTCAGTTGTTAGTTGTTAGTTGTCAGTTGTTAGTTGTTAGTTGTCAGTTGATAGTTGTCAGTTGATAGTTGTTAGTTGTTGGAAATAATCACTGCCTACTGCCTACTGCCTACTGCCTACTGCCTACTGCCTACTGCCTACTGCCCACTGCCTACTGCCCACTGCCCACTGCCTACTGCCTACTGACTACGGAAGTATTCAAAGCATCCCGCACCCGCTGATTAGTAACTTCGCCGTCACGAGCCACACAAGCACCAGCGATGATATCATCTTCAAAATTCAGATTTAGCTCCTTATCTTTCAGCATCAACTGAAGTAAAGCCGAGACATTCTTCGAGTAAGTTTCGCTAGCATGAACAGGCATTGAGGATGGCAAATTAATCGGTCCAATCACATTAACTCCGTTCCATTCCACATCTTTACCCGCTTCCGTGCACTCACAATTGCCGCCTTGTTCTGCCGCAAGGTCAACAATTATTGCTCCCGGTTTCATTTGAGAAACCATTTCTCTAGTAACTAAAATCGGGGCTTTTCTACCAGGAACTTGAGCAGTTGTAATTACTGCATCGGAAGCGCCGACGTGCTGAGTAAGCACTTGGCGAGTATGTTCTTTCGCTGCTTCCGATAATTCTTTGGCGTAGCCACCTGCTGCTACTGTTTCTTCCTTGAGTTCGACATCGATAAATTTAGCACCCAAGCTTTGCACTTGTTCTTTTGTTTCCGGGCGGATGTCGAAGGCTTCGACTACTGCGCCCAGACGACGGGCTGTGGCGATCGCCTGTAAGCCCGCAACGCCCACGCCCATTACCAAAACTTTCGCAGGGCGAATCGTACCCGCCGCCGTTGTCAGCATCGGAAAATACTTCGGTAAAGCCGCCGCGGCGATCAGTACCGCTTTGTAACCAGCCACATTAGCCTGGGATGACAGCGCATCCATGCTTTGAGCCCGGCTGGTGCGGGGAATCATTTCCATGCTGAATGCTGTTACTTTGCGATCGGCTAAACGCTGCACCAAAGCTGGATTTCCCAAAGGATTCAAAAATCCGATGAAAACTCCACCTTCGGGAAGTTGATGAACTTCTGACTCTTGCAATTGGGCGATTTTGACGACGACATCGGCTTCGCCCCACAGCGTAGCGGTATCGGCGACAATTTTGGCGCCAGCTTGTTCGTAAGCAAGATCCGAGAAAAAGGATTTTGCTCCGGCACCGGCCTCAACCCAAACTTCGACACCTTGTTTGACGAATTTGGCTACAGCGTCGGGTACTAAGGCTACCCGGCGTTCCCCTGCTTCTATTTCTTTGGCGATCGCTAATTTCATGAACTCTCCTTATTTAAGCCTTCCCAGGGCGGTTGACACCGCGTCTACACAGACAAAACCAGCCGGAACAGGTTTCTCTACTAAAGTGCGATTTTTAATCGCCAGATGCTTTGCTTTACATTGGAGCAGCCGTTGCCCTAAACTTCTCTCGTTGATACTAAAGCCGATCGGTCAAGTTCTAGCCGTATCTTTAACTTGTCTTATAGATTGAAATTTCCAAAACAGTGAAATTTGAGTCAAGGCATGATATACTAAACCACTTAGTAATTCTGTATCTTGAATGTCAGCCTGGGATATGGCCTCAAAAAATTCACGTCTATTCTTAAGCGCTCGCCCCCATCAAATTTCTCAGAGAGTCGGTAATATTGGAGATCTAATAGCAAATTGTCAGCACTAAATATTTGCTAAATATTCAAGGTTCGATCGTAATTTTAGTTAGAGGAGTTGTTATGCGACGATTATTTTCAGCACTAGCGGTTACAGGTTGCTTGCTCTCCGGTTTACCCACCTTGGCTTTAGCCCAAGGAATGCCGGGATTCACAATTTTTGGAGGCCCAGAGCGCGGCAATCAGTTAAACTATCGGTTAGATTACGGCAAATCAGGGATGAGTGGTGACAGATATAGACTGCGCATTCCTGCCAAAAAAGTAAGTCTGGCGATCGCCCAACTCAACATTTCCTATCCAGACTACTACAAAGGTGAATTTGACCAAAAAGACATTAAAGTGCGCGTCAAAAACAAATCAATAGAATTGCAAGAAGTAATCTGGGACAAAGAAAATCGTTTCATAGAAATTTATCCCAAAGATCCCATTGCCGCCGGCAACAATGTTGAGGTTGTACTCTCCAACGTCAGAAACCCATCGCCAGGAGGAATGTACAATTTCAACGTTCGCATTCGCACCCCTGGGGATGTCCCCTTGCTACGTTACCTCGGTACTTGGCTGTTGAGCATTGATTAGAAAAAGGGGAATGGGGTTGCGGGAAGAAATATCTCGTTTCCTGGTTTTCGGGAACCATAAAATAGAACCTCTGGCTGATACAGCAATCCTCAGCGATCGGTAAAATGAGTGTAGTAGGGCTGTTTCATTCTCCCGAAACCCGCCAGGGACTTAAGTCCCTGGCTAATAGCAAAAGTCGGTTAAAACCGACTCAAATACTAATTTTTAGTCCTCATAGCGAGGACTTTCGCTATGAGGCAGGGGTTTCAACCCCTGCCGGACTTCGGTAAAGAGCGTGGAAAGTTGACACAAATAGGGGGAACTACCCTACAAAATCTTAACAAATCAAATAGGATGGCTATCGCCGTACTCTCAAATGAATCCACTAGCCAAAGTTATAAATATCAAACTTCCTCGCGCGCTGCGATCGAGAAATTATCGCCTGTTTTTTGCAGGACAAGGCATCTCTTTGATTGGCAGTTGGATGACGCAAGTTGCTACTGTTTGGCTTGTGTACAATTTGAGCGATTCACCTTGGATGCTCGGCTTAGTAGGATTCACAAGTCAAATTCCCACACTAATATTACTGCCTTTTGCAGGAGTTTTAATAGATAGATGGAACCGCCACCGAGTGATAATTGCCACTCAAATTTTGGCAATGATTCAATCATTAATCCTAGCATTTTTAGCACTAACAGGAATTATCAACATTTGGCAGATAATTGTCCTGAGTTTGTGTCAAGGAGCAATTAATGCTTTTGACGCGCCAGCCCGCCAAGCTTTTGTACCAGAGCTAGTAGAAAAGAAAGAAGATTTAGCACAGGCGATCGCCATTAATGCTTCCATGTTCAACGGCTCCCGATTAATCGGGCCAGCAATTGCCGGTTTGCTGATAGCCACAGTCGGCCCAAGTTATTGTTTTCTCATAGACGGAATCAGTTACATAGCCGTCATAGCAGGCTTATTAGCCATGCAGATCAAACCGAGAAAAATTGCCGAAACCAATACAAAACCCTTACAAAGATTAAAAGAAGGATTCGTTTATTCCTTTGGATTTCCGCCAATTAGAGCCATTTTACTGCTCTTAGCATTAGTCAGCTTTGCCGGAATGTCGCACACCGTGCTCGTCCCAATATTTGCGACTAAAATTCTGCATGGTGGCCCGCAAACCCTAGGCTTTTTGATGGCAGCTTCGGGCATAGGAGCCTTCGCAGGAGCGATTTATTTAACCACCCGCAAAACAGTAGTTGGCATCGGCAAATTAATAGCCATCTCACCAGCAGTTATGGGCTTTGGACTAATCGGTTTTGCCCTGTCAAAAACCCTGTGGTTATCATTAATCATGATGCTGTTTGTAGGAATTGGTTTCATCTTGCAATTTGCAGCAGGAAACACATTTTTGCAAACCATAGTTGACGACGAAAAACGCGGCCGAGTCATGAGCATTTACACAATGGCATTTTTTGGAATCACCCCCTTTGGCAACTTAGTAGCAGGTGGATTAGCCAACTATATCGGAGCAGCCAATACAGTCCTAATCGGAGGGATAATTTGTGTATTAGCAGCAACAGTTTTCACCAAACAATTGCCAGCATTAAAACACCTAGTTACACCAATCTATCAAAAAATGGGTTTAATTTCCTAAACAACTTGTAAAAAACCCTCTTTTTCTCTTCCCCTCTCTTACTCTGCGCCCTCTGCGCCCTCTGCGGTTAAAAAATCCAAATTAATTACACCAGAGGTAAAACCAATTGGGTTCCCTGCAAGTTGTCTTAGAAGAAGGAAGTCGAAAAGACTGGTTTAGTTCGGAGTTGATTGTCCGTCTCAGCATCATTACTGCAATTTTTATTGGCGCTTTTTTCTGGATCGAACTAACGCGAAAAAAACCTTTTATTAACTTGCGGTTGCTGACACGTCGCAATTTCGGTTTAGCTACTATTGTGAATGTATCCTTGGGAGTGGGATTGTACGGTTCAGTGTTTATTTTGCCGATGTATTTAGGTCAAATTCAGCAGTACAATGCCATGCAAATTGGCGAGGTAATTATGTGGGCGGGAGTACCGCAGTTATTCATCGTACCGATGGTGCCGAAATTGATGCAGCGTATCGATATGCGGCTGATGATTGCTGTGGGTGTTAGTTTGTTTGCGCTGAGTTGTTTTATGAATGCCAGCATGACTCACGATACGGGTATCGATCAGTTACGTTGGTCCCAATTAGTGCGGGCTTTTGGGCAGCCTTTAATCATGGTGCCACTATCAACGATCGCCACTGCGGGTATGGAAAAACACGAGGCTGGTTCGGCTTCGGGTTTGTTTAATATGATGCGAAATATGGGAGGTTCCATGGGGATTGCAGCCTTAGCCACTTTGGTGACGCAGCGGGAGCAGTTTCACTCAAATCGTTTGGGGGAATCGATTTCTTTGTACGATCCGGCGACGCAGGAACGAATTAATCAAATGACTCAGTTTTTTGTGAGTCGGGGGGCTGATGTCAGCGTGGCGAAAGATCAGGCAATTAAGGCTATTGATAATATTGTCCGCCGGGAAGCTTATGTGATGGCTTTTAATGATTGTTTTTACTTTGTGGGCATTGCTTTATTGTTAAGTGGAATTGCGATTCTGGGCTTTAAAAAAGTGAAACCTGGTGGCGGTGGTGCGGGTGCACATTAGACCTGTTTAATAATTTCCCATAACTATTGTGGAACAGGTGGAATCTAGACTTACCCTACAAATTAACTGTTGACAGTCCTGGACGCAGGGCTGTTTCATTCTGGTGACAAATCATAGTTTTGTAGGGGTAGTGCCTTTCTTTGCCTATTTCCCTCATCCAAGGTGTTTAAATAAATATATCTATACGCCCAACTTCGCGTAAATATCAATTTTTTTATCGTATTCACCGCCGTAAGTTTGAGAAACAATCTCTAGGGCAAAAATCGGGGGAATATTATTTTCTTCCCAAAGGACGTAACTGAGGCGCAAAGTATCGCCTTTGAACCTTTCCACGCCCAAACTCAAGAAGCCATCAGGAACAATTGGAACCAGATGACTTACTCCTGTCGTGTGATAAACTCCCATATCCACGCCAAAAAACCAGTCGTTCCGCTGCCGCCAGTGAAATTTGAGCAAGAATAATAGTAAGTTGGGAAGAAAGTTTTGATTTTCGTTATCCACTGGAGTATCATCCGAAGAAGGAAGTTCGGCGCTAGTTGGCAAACGCATTTCTCGATCGAATAGTACCATGATAGAAAAATGGCAAATTTATTAATTAATTGTATCATCCAAAAACCGGGTTTATTCAATAAACCCGGTTGCTAAGTCTTTTAATGGATATCTTGCAAAAGTCAAATTCACCCCCCTTAGTCCCCCCTTAGTAAGGGGGGAAACAAGAATAATCTCGCCCCCTCCCCTTAGTAATATCAATTCCTCTCTTCATCGGAATTATTCATTTCTCTCTGTGTTCTCTGTGGTTAAATCATTCCCATGCAACGGTCAACGATATAACGGGGAAACAAGAAAAATCTTGCCCCCTCCCCGAACTCGCGGTCCGGGTTGGGGAGGGGTGCATCGTATTTTTGCAAGAGTTCTAAGGGCGATCGCGCGCTAGTTTCAACACCTCAACAGCGTCTTTATGCCCCTCAGAAGATGCCCAAATTAAGGCAGTCCAACTGTTGTTATCCTTAGCCTTAATATCAGCTCCTTTCTCGATTAAAAACTCCACAACTTGAGTCCGTCCACTACCAGCGGCACTCATTAAAGCTGTCAAACCAAAATTTGTTTTAGCGTTCACCTGAGCTCCCGCCTCCAACAAAAGTTGTACAATTTCTCTATGTCCCGCAGCCGCCGCGCTCATTAAAGGTGTCCAACCGTCATTATCCTGACTGTTGACATCGGCATCAGCAGCGAGCAATTTTGTTACGAGTTCTGTATTGCCAGTCTCAGCCGCAGCCGTCAAAGCCGTAGCACCTTCCTCATCTTTGGCATTGATATCTACACATTGTTCGATCGCAGATTCTACAGTAGAAACATCACCAGTTTTGGCGGCATTAATTAAATCGGTCATATATTCTCCTTTGTATCCTCTAAAATCTTAAATCCCATGGCAGTCGATATTTTAGTCCTCTCTAACGGCCCCGGAGAATTAGCAACCTGGGTACGTCCCGTGGTACAAGCCTTGCGAGAACATTTAGGATGCGATCGCACATCTGTGCGTATTTCCGTTGTCCTGTCCCCCTGTCCCCACGCCACGGGGAAAGAAGCACAAATCGCAAGTTCTTACCCAGAAGTTGACAGAGTGCAAGCACCAGAGGATTTTTTGCCATTCCTATTATCCGGCAAAACAGTGGAAAATTGGGATTGGCATGAAAAAGGAGTTGTTTTATTTTTAGGTGGCGACCAATTTTTTACAGTTATTATTGGTAAAAGACTCAAATATCGCACTGTTATCTATGCGGAATGGGAGGGAAGGTGGTATCGCTGGATTGATAAATTTGCTGCCATGAAATCACAAGTTATTGATAAAATTCCCCAAAAATATGCTAATAAATTTACAGTTGTCGGAGATTTAATTGCCGAGGTTTCTCGTTCCCAGGCTCTGCCTGGAAACGCAGTTCCAGGGGCTCTGCCTTGTCCAACTCCTCCAAAAGAACTAATTGGATTGTTACCAGGTTCCAAGGCTGCCAAACTAGCTTTAGGCGTGCCTTTGTGTTTGTCGATCGCCCAATCCATCCATCGCCTCCGCCCGGAAACTCGCTTTGTAATTCCGGTTGCTCCCACCATAGATATCCAAACTTTAGCAGGTTTTGCAGACCCAGAAAAAAATCCTTGTTTACATTTATTTGCCAACTCCACGGCAAAACTTCATGTAACAGAATCACCATTTTTACAGACAGCGAATGGCTTACAAATAGAACTTTGGACTGAGACACCAGCCTATGATTTGCTATCAGAATGTAGTTTGTGTTTAACTACTGTTGGAGCCAATACCGCCGAATTGGGTTCTTTAGCAGTACCGATGATTGTTTTGCTACCGACTCAGCAATTGGATGCGATGAAGGCTTGGGATGGTTTGCCGGGATTGTTGGCAAATTTGCCCTTAGTTGGTTCGGTTTTTGCGACGGTGATTAATTGGCTAATTTGGCGATTGGGGAAGCGAAAACTGTATGCTTGGCCGAATATTTGGGCGCAAGCAGAGATTGTACCGGAGTTGGTTGGGAAACTGGAACCGGAAGCAGTGGCCGGGTTGGCGATCGACTATTTGAGCCATCCTGAAAAATTAGCACAAATGGGCGATCGTTTGCGATCGGTTCGGGGAGAATCCGGGGCGGCGAATAAAATTGCTCAACAGGTTTGTGAAGAACTTGATTTGCAACAATAAATAAAATATTGTAGGGGCGGGCGGTGCCCTGAGCGTAGTCGAAGGGTTCACCAACAATCTCTGACTGTAATCGACTATCTAAATAAACCCGCCCCCACCCAACGGTAAATCTGAATCCGCATTATTCCAGTATTTTATAAATAAATGTAGATGGAGATTTTTTGTGGGTGGGGGCGGGTTTATTTATTCCTTTTGTTGGTTATCCATATTGTTGGTAAAACCCGCCCCTACGGGAAATATGGTAATTTTACTGGCCGACAGAACCTTTACCGAAAAACTTAGGCGGTGCTGCCATAGTGTAAACTTCGGTTTCAGCGGCGATTACTTGTCGCAAGTGACCGGCAACTTGCATCAATCCCAACAGTGTAATTCCGTCAAACATTCGGAACCCACCGATGGTTTTTTCAGCGAGTAATTTGTCCGTAACTTCTGGTTCTGGACGGGTGTTGATTTCCTGAGTTGAAGCTACTGCAAAACCCCAAGGTGCTCCATAGGTAGAAATAAAGCTGGTGCAAGATTGAACGTTGGGGAAAACTGATTTCAGCGTATTCACAATCCGGGCGTGCATTTTCATTTCTGCTGGAGAAACTGGTCCGGCTTGTACTACAAAATATCCCGTAGGGGACAAGACGCGACGAACTTTCTCAAAATACTCTTTTGTAAACAACTGGAAAGAAGGGCCTTCTTCGATGGGATCTGACAAGTCAGAAATGACAACATCCCAATCGCTGTCACTGTTATCTAAATAGTCTAAAGCATCGCCGATTACTACTTCGCAACGAGGGTCATCAAAGGCATTTTGGTGCATTTCTGGTAGGTGTTCGCGACAAGCATCTACTACCTCGCCGTCGATATCAACCATCACTACTTTTTCAACACTTTTCCACCGCAGCACTTCTCTAATTGTAGCTCCTTCGCCGCCACCGAGAACCAGGACTTTTTTTGGTGAACCGTGCATAGTCATGGCTGGGTGGACTAGGGGTTCGTGGTACAAAAACTCGTCGCCTGTACAAGATTGCCATTTGCCATCCAAAACTAACCCTTTGCCGTAGGTGCCGGTTTCAACGACGTACATTTCTTGAAAGGCTGTTTTTTTGTAAGCCAGCACCCGTATGATGCCGTGAACGTAGATATCCCAAGGGGTAATGTACTCGCTCATCCAAAAATCTGCACGAACTTCGCTACCTGACATCCAATACTCTCCCAGTGTAAATTACTTAAGTAGTAATTCATAGCACAAAATGGCGATCGGATGTAAGTGCGATCGACACAAACAGGTTAAATTTATTAGTTACATTACTTTTGGTAAGGGTATAATTTCCTGAGAAATATGATTTTATAATCGATCCCACGGATGAATCCAGGGGCCCAGACCAAATTACTTTCGGTCACGAACCCTCCGTTTCACTCTCGCCCAACACCCTATCTTAAATCAAGAGTTGGGTAACGCTGCCGCTAAACCCAACCTACTTAATCTATTTGATCGACGCTATATACATATATAATTTACTCATAAATCACTAGGAGCCTACCTAAATATATGTTGAGAAATCCTCTGATGTTTGACCTCAATTTAGGGATAAAATTGGGCCGTAAACTCAAAAAAAGCTTGACCCTTGGCATGGCGGCAGTTACCCTCTGTACGGCCATATTAGCTAGTTGCACCAAAGCAGAACCCCCTTTGCGAGTCGGTGCCAATGTGTGGCCGGGCTATGAAACTCTGTACTTGGCTCGCAGTTTAGGCTACTATAATAATACCCCCATTCGATTAGTAGATTATCCTTCAGGTACAGAAGAGGTGCGAGCATATCGAAATGGAGAAATTGAAGCAGCCGGCATATCAATCGATCAAGCTTTGGTATTGGCAGCCACTAATCCTGACGTAATAATTGTAGTTGTGATGGATTTCTCTAACGGGGGAGATGTGATTCTAGGAAAACCAGAAATTCAAAATGTCCAAGGCTTAAAAAACAGACCAGTAGGCGTCGAATCTAGTGCTCTAGGAGCATTCATAATTACTCGTGCTTTAGAACAAAAAGGGATGTCTCCTCAAGATATCAAAATTGTCTCTTTAGGAGTATCCGAACATGAACGAGCCTTTAAACAGGGAACTGTAGATGCTGTTGTTACCTTTGGTTCGGCTAGAACAAAACTGCTAGCAGCAGGTGCAAAACTACTATTTGAAAGCTCGCAAATTCCTGGTGAAATTGTGGATGTTCTGATAGTACGCAATGAAGTTATTGAGAAGCAGCCCAAGGCTTTGCAAGCTCTAGTTGACGGTCGGTTTCGCGCCCTGGATTACTTGACCAAAAATCCCCAAGATGCTGCAATTAAGATTGCACCTCGTACAGGAGTTACTCCAGAGCAATTCTTAGAATCTTTAAAAGGGCTTCGCAGTCCAGACCTGCCAGAAAACCAAAAATTATTAGCAAAAACAGACCCCTCATTGCTGAATGGCGTAAAGCGACTGTCTCAAGTGATGTTAGACAATAAATTACTGCCAAAAGCTGTAGATACCGCTCCTTTATTGGACGATCGGCTCGTCAGAAATGTGAAGTTATGACCTGAAAAATCTAGCTGGGTTGTGATGAATAAATGTGAGTTTTAGATTGACAATCTTGTTTTTTTGTGCCAGTAAAAAGAACGATATCGTAACTCAATTTTTATCTATAGAGGCTCTCAAAAGACTGAGGTAAAAGCCGTCTATGCCCAATGCCCAATGCCCAATGCCCAATGCCCAATGCTCAAGCGTACCTCATGGAATACAGAAGGGCTATAATTCCTAACTATGAAATTATTTCCTTTTCCTCTACGTTTTTCAATTCCTGTCATTCTGATGATTTTCGGTAGTTTGCTGGGTTTATTTTCTTTTCAACGGGAAGTAGAGCATTCTTACCGCAGACAAGAAGAACAGGGAATTAGCAATTTGAAGTTTTCCGCAAATCAAAGCTCAGGAATGTTGGAATATTTGTACCGCAGAGGAGATGTTGAGGAAGTGGAAATCGCCATTAGCAAGTTGGGGAGCGATCGCAATATCCGCTTAGCCTTACTTTGTGATGAAAATGACACAATAATTTTTGCCACCCGTTACGAATTGCGGAATCAACCCGCCAGCAACATTTCATTACCTCACTACTTGCTAGCCGAATTTTCCCAAGTTCGGGAAATCATGTCAGGAGAAGTCAAGCTTGCTGAAAATAGAGAGAGTACCTGGGCAATTTATCCGGTTTTGTTGGGGGCTAAGCCGGGAGAAGTTCGCCCTTCTAGAGTCGGCATTCTTTTGATAGAATATGATATTTTGTTGATGAAGCAGCAAGCTTATGCAGATGCTTTGTACCGATCGACTGAAACCAGCATTGGCTTAGCTTTATTTTGCGTAATTGTTTGGTTATTTTTTCATAAAACCTTGACGGGGCGGGCTGCGAGGTTGGTAGCAGTAAGTAACAACTTCAGCAAAGGAAAATTGGACGATCGCGCCCAACTCGGAGGCTCTGACGAACTTGCTCAGATTGCAGCCGCTTTTAACGAAATGGCCGAACGCATTCAGTCTCATACGGAGGTGCTACAGGAGAGCGAGAAACGTTTCAGAACTTTGGTTTCTAATATTCCAGGTGCTGTTTATCGATTGGTATTCGATTCCGACTGGAAAATCCAGTTCATCAGCGATGGGATCGCCGAAATTTCTGGCTATCCCGCCGCGAATTTTATTAACACTCCCGTTGGGGTTTTTCAGAGCATCATTCATCCTAAAGATGCCGCAATGGTAGAAAAAACTATCAAAAAAAGCATCGTTAAAAAACGAAATTATACGATCGAGTACCGGATTATTAGACCGGATAAAAGTGTGAGGTGGGTGTCAGACAAAGGTCAAGGCATATTCAATGAAAACGGCGATATTCTATGGCTTGATGGAGTAATTGTTGACAGCACCAAGCGCAAGCGCGCTGAAGCAGAACTTCATCAAACTTTGCAACTTAAAGATGAACTTGCTGCCACTGCCACGGCTCAAGCTAAACAACTAGAACAAGCTCTACAACTAATTCAAACAGAGAAAATGTCTTCCCTGGCTCAAATGATTGCTGGTGTGGCTCACGAGATTAATAATCCAGTCAATTTCATTCACGGCAATATCGACTACGTTAATAAATACAGTCAAGATTTATTAACGCTTACTGATTTGTACCAGCAGGAATACCCTAATCCCCACCCTAAAATTGCTGAGTTAATAGAGGATTGTGACCTAGATTTTATGAATAAAGATTTGCCAAAAATCTTATCTTCAATGAAAGTGGGAACTGACCGCATTCGTGAAATTGTACTGAGTTTGCGAAAATTTGCTCATTTGGATGAATCTGACGTAAAAGTTGTAAATATTCACGATGGAATTGACAGCACCCTCTTAATTTTACAGAGTAATATCAAAGCTAAACCCTATTTTGAAGGAATTAAAATTATTAAAAATTATGGATGCTTGCCACCAGTTGAATGTTATGCAGGACAGCTAAATCAAGTATTTATGAATATTTTGAGTAATGCCATATATGCTTTGCATACTACAAAAAAACAGAATTCAAGCAAACAGCAAACTAACTCTTCTAGTCAGATTATAATTACTACATCTATTCAAGAACCCGATTGGGTTAAAATCAGTATTAAGGATAATGGACCGGGCATAGATGACGCAGTAAAGTCAAGAATTTTTGACCCTTTCTTTACAACCAAACCAGTAGGTACTGGTACTGGATTGGGATTGTCAATTAGTTATCAGATTGTTGTGGATAAACACGGTGGGAAGTTGCAGTGCATATCCGCAGTTGGAGAAGGGACTGAATTGGCGATCGAGATTCCGATCGCCCGAACCAGCTAATATATTTGGGTAATGGGTAATGGAAATACTGTCAACTGTCAACTGTCAACTGTCAACTAACACTATGTCTACTCTCACTTTTGCTTTATCAACGCCCTCCGCTGCTGAGGCTGGGGCATCTTACGGTAGCGATCGACCTCCGAGTCGCCCCACCGTGCCGGCACAGTGGATCGAAGTTTTGGTAGACTCTCCTTTCAGGGGCGCGGGGGACACCCCAGGGGAGGAAAACAAGTTATTTACCTATCGGTTGCCGGCCCAACTGACGGTGCAACCAGGAGATATTCTCAGTGTACCATTTGGCAGTCAACAGGTGGGGGCGATCGCAATTCGTTTCATTTCCCAACTACCGCTCCTACTTACTGGGAATTGCTCGATCGCACTGCTACCTATTATTGCACGCCTTTAATTCAAGTAATTAGAGCCTCGTTACCACCGGGTTTGTTAAGCCATTCCGTGCGTCGCATTCGGTTAGTTAAGGATGCTATTTCTCCAAATGCCGAAGTATTTCTAAATCCCGCAGCTAGTCAAATTTTACAATTATTGCAAGCTCAAAAAAATGGCGATTATACTTGGAAATACCTCCAGCGGCAAGTTAAGGGTGCTGGTGCTTATAGGGGATTGCGAGATTTATTAAAACGAGGTTGGGTAGAAAGTTATTTAGAACCTCCCCATCCTCCCAAACCACAACTGAAGCCGGCCGTCACATTAATTGTTAGTGCTTTTGTCACAGATTTAACCCAGCGTCAACAAGAAGTCTTGGAGGTTTTGCGGCGCGGTGGCGGTGAAATGTGGGTGAATGATTTATTAAAAATTTGCAGTGCTAGTTCGTCGGTT
>RDXH01000314.1 GCA_004292745.1 Oscillatoriales cyanobacterium
GGGGGGGTTCTTCTTGCCCCTTAGCAAGGGCGGGTTCTTGCTCTTGAAGCCCCCCCTTAGTAAGGGGGGGTTGGGGGGGTTCTTCTTGCCCCTTAGCAAGGGCGGGTTCTTGCTCTTGAAGCCCCCCCTTACTAAGGGGGGGTTGGGGGGGTTTTTCTTGACAGGGTTCCAGCGGCCGCAATCTGACAACCGCAGCATCAGCACCACCGGGCAAAATAACAGTATTATTTTGCACTTGATGGTCGTATTGACGATAAACCCAGCGTTTAGAAGCGATAGTGGGAGTATCTAAAAGTTTGAGCAAAATCTGATTCCAATTTTGCAAATTTCCATCTATTTCAATGCCGGCTAGCGTACATTCTGGCAAGGAATCCGCCGTCCATTCCCAAGCTTTTCTAGCATATTCTGGCGGTTGTGTCAACAATTCCCGGTGATAAATTGGCGTATTATCTGCTAACGCAGTTGCCGTGATTTCTGCTGCAATCTCGCCTTTAAATAGAATGCGGACGATCGGCTCTTCAATCACTGTACCCGCAACGACGGCGTGCAATCCCCAGCGGTGAAAAATATCGATTAATTCCTGTTCCCGTCCCTTATGGGCCACAAATAACATCCGTTCCTGGGATTCGGAAAGCAGGTATTCGTAGGGAACCATGCCACTTTCTCGGACTGGAACTTTGTCTAGATCGAATTCAATTCCAACTCCACCTTTGGCGGCCATTTCTGATGTGGAACAAGTAATTCCGGCTGCACCCATGTCTTGGGCGGCGACGACTGCACCGGTTTTGAAGGCGGCTAAACAGGCTTCAATTAAGGACTTTTCTAAGAACGGATCTCCTACTTGGACGGCTGGGCGATCGTCCATGGATTTGTCGGTCAATTCGGCACTGGCAAAACTGGCACCGCCCATGCCATCTCGCCCGGTAGTCGAACCGACATAAAGCACGGGATTTCCGATTCCCGATGCACCGGATTTAACTATTTCTTGGGTTTCCATTAAACCCAAGGCCATGACGTTAACTAATGGGTTGCCGGAATAGGCGGCATCGAAGTAAACTTCGCCACCTACTGTGGGTACGCCGATGCAATTTCCGTAATGGGAAATTCCCGATACTACGCCTTTGAATAACCTCTGAGTTTTGGCATCCTCTAGGTTGCCAAAACGCAGGGAATTTAAAAGGGCGATGGGGCGTGCACCCATTGTGAAGATGTCGCGGAGAATTCCTCCGACTCCTGTGGCGGCACCTTGGAATGGTTCGACTGCTGATGGGTGATTGTGGGATTCGATTTTGAAGGCTAATTGCAGTCCGTTTCCTAAGTCTACAACGCCGGCATTTTCTCCGGGCCCGACGAGGATGCGATCGCCCTCTGTGGGAAACTGTTTTAATAGCGGCCGCGAATTTTTGTAACAGCAGTGTTCGCTCCACATGACGCCGAACATTCCCAATTCTGCTTTGTTGGGATGGCGGTTGAGACGTCGTACAATGTCTTCGTATTCTTCGGGCTTAATGCCTTCGGAGGCAATTTCTTCGGGGGAAAATGGAGATTCTGAGATGACAGACATGGAATTTCGATATAAACCACAGGATTTATTTTAAATGGCTTTGGTTTGTTATTCTCAAATCTCAATTTTCTCATCTGCAACCAAAAATATTAAATATATAATCTCTATGATTGAACCTGGAAATCTCAATTTTACTCACCAAAATTTACGAAATCGCTCTTTTAAAGGCTTGGATTTGTCCGGGGCCAATTTCAGTGGTTCCGATATTCGAGGCTGCAATTTCACTGGGGCGATGTTGAGGGGGGCAAATTTTCAGGGTGCCAGAATGGGACAAAGCCGCAGACGGGTGAGAAGTTTGATTGCTAGGGCTGGGGTGACTGCGGTGACGGTGACGCTGGCTGGGGCTTTGATGGGATTGATTCGGGGTGCGGATGCGGGGGCGGCGGCGGTGGCGGCGGTGGCGGCGACTGCGATTGCGGCGACTAGGGCTGAGGCTGGTATTGTGGCTGGGGCTGTGGCTGGGGCTGCTGCTGCGATCGGCGCTAGTGGTATTGTAACTTTTTTTGGAGGGGATGCGATTAGGGGCATTGTGTTAGTTTTGGTTTCTGGAGTGCTGCTTGGCTTAACTGCGATCGGTTTTTTTATTGCTGTTGAAGAGATAGAAAAGTTGTCGGTGACTTCGTTTAGAAAGGCGGATGTAACTGATGCTATATTTGATGAGTATGCCCTGGTTAATGCTGATTTTTCGGACGCGCGAGGCTGCTATTGGTAAACCAGAAGGTATAAGGTAGGGAATAACTCATCGCTAGATTGCCATAAATAGCGAATTAAAAACTAACCATCTGCCCAAAAAAACTACTTTTGAAACAAGTCCGGGTTCTGGGTGTATAATGAGAGACTGTGGTAAGTAAGTCGTTTGCTGATGAAGTTGCGTTCGTTCTTCTATTTTCTAATTGCCGGTGTCTTGGCGCTGTTAGCCTTGAGTGCAGGCGGTTTTTACTGGCTGACAACTCACACTCCCCTTAATTTACTCAAGGGCGGGCCGACAACTACTCCGGCGGCTGCTGTGTTTGTCTCGAAACAAGCGCCTTTGTTAGCGTCAATGCTGGTAAATCCCGATCGCCTGGAATCCCTGCGACAAGTTTTTGCTAATCCCGCAGAAAGAAGCCGATCGCACGCTGAATTTGAACAAATCAAAAACAGCCTCCTCGCCAATACAAACCTCAATTACAGTAGAGATATCCAACCTTGGATAGGTGACGAAATCACCTTCGCGATCGCTACACGAGACATCGATCGCGACAGCAAAAATGGCAAACAAACCGGATTTTTGGTAGCCCTTTCCTCCCAAAATCCCGATCGCAGCCAGCAGTTTCTCGATTCCTACTGGAAAAAACCAGGTCAGTTTGAACAATATAAAGGTGTTAAACTCAGTTATAAACAATTACCCACACTCCCCAAAAAAACTGAGCCGATCTCACCTTTGAGTCGCTTTTCTTTGCCAAGTTCCAGTTTAACCTCAAGCTTGGCTACTGCTTTAGTTAGTGGCAGTTTAGATGGCAAAAATTACCACAATTTTGTTTTATTGGCTAATCATCCGCAGGTGCTTAGAGATGCCATCGATAACGTAGAAGCAGCCAACCTCAATCTTCACAATAAGCCCGAATATCAAAAAGCTTTGCAGCAGCTAAAACAAGGCAGAATAGCTTTAGCATTTTTCAATCTACCCCCGTCGAAAACCAAGGAAAAACCTGATTTTTCTCTGGCTTCCCTAGGAGTAGCTGTGGGAGTAAATAGACGGGGATTAGTGGCCGAAACTGCTTTAGTGACCGATCGCCAAAACAACGCAATTCCAAAACTCTCGGAACCTGTACAAGCCTTAAAATACATTCCATCAGCCAGCCCTTTGGCAGTGGCTAGCACCAGTTTAAACAATTTTTGGACTGAATTTTCATCGGCTATTTCTGGCAATGCAGAAGTGTCAAAATTAGTCGATCGCACCCTCGCAGATCTTCAGACAGCTTGGGGCATTAACTTACCCCAAGACATATTCAACTGGGTAACAGGAGAATACGCTTTAGCAGTGCTTCCAAGTGCCTCAAACAGCAGCGATTGGATTTTTGCGGCTGAAACATCTGCTGATTCCCAACAGGCGATCGCCCGCTTGGACGAAATTGCCCGCAGCAAAGAATACAGCATAGGCAATTTCACTCTCAGAAACCAAAAAATTACCGCTTGGACGCAGTTGACAACTAGCCAGAATTATGGTATGGGAAAAAAGATGAAAAGTGCGATCGAAACTGAGGCAAAAGGAGTCCGAGCGACAGTTGGTAAATACGAAATTTTCACAACCTCAGTAGAAGCAATGGACGAAGCTCTGAAAGCTGCTGAAACAGGTTCTTTGGTGGCAAATCAAGACTTTCAAACCAGTATCGAACCCTTACCGCCATCTAATGACGGCTATTTTTATTTAGATTGGCCCTCAAGCAGAGGAATTTGGGAAAAACAAATTCCGCTGTTGAGGTTAATTGAACTTTCCGCAAGACCATTGTTCGACCATTTGCGATCGCTCACAATTACTAGCACCGGAGAAACAGCAGGCATTCGCAAAGCCACCATATTTATGCGATTGTATTAGTTATTGGCAATTGGGAATTGGGAATTGGGAATGGGGAATTGGGAATTGGGAATTGGGAATTGGGAATGGGGAATTGGTAATTGGGAATTGGGAATTGGGAATGGGGAATTGGGAATTGGGAATGGGGAATTGGGAATTGGGAATGGGGAATTGGGAATTGGGAATTGGGAATTGGGAATTGGGAATTGGGAATTGGGAATTGGTAATTGGGAATTGGGAATTGGGAATTGGGAATTGGGAATTGGGAATTGGGAATTGGGAATTGGGAATTGGGAATTGGGAATTGGGAATTGGGAATTG
>RDXH01000315.1 GCA_004292745.1 Oscillatoriales cyanobacterium
AGGTCATTGAGCGGAGCGCCGTCAGCCAGCGTAGTCGAAGGGTCGAAATGTCCACTTCGACTACGCTCAGTGACCGGAAGCGTCCTAACCACCTTGGCGACTGCTATAGCTAATGAATTCTCGATATCCATCCAATTCTGTTTGTTCTTCGGAAGTTAGATTTGATGCTTGTTGTTGAGCTATTAAAATTTTAATTCGTTCCTGGGTTTGAATAGAAGCGCTGAATATTAAGAGTCCGTTGACTAATTCAATGTGGACAGAACCTTCGCTGGGCAAGCTGCTGGGTAAGTGAGGCAGTTTGAGGGGCAAATTAGCAATCATGGCATTAATTGACTGTATTTGATGTTGGTTTTTTAATTATACCGATCGCAGTAAAAATTAGGTTATGTTAAACTAGAATTAGCCTGCCGGGGTTTTAGCATAAGTTATAATCAAGATCGATGTGTCCGGTTAATCTCCCATGACTACACAATCTGCTTCGCGTTATGTCGCACGTCACCCTGAAATCTTGCAAGGGGAACCAATTATCGCAGGAACGAGAACTTCCGTTCGTGCGATCGTGGAGTTGTGGCGTTTGGGTATTACTCCTGAAGAAATTCCGATGCACTTACCTCATCTGAAATTAGCTCAAATTTTTGACGCACTGAGTTTTTATTTGGACAACCAGGAAGAAATAAATACTTATATTGAGCGCAATCGAATTCCCGAAGAATTGATTCATCCTGCTGTGAAAGCTGCCATGAAAAAACCGTGAAACTATTTGCAACTATTCATACAGATGAAGATGTTTCTAGGCTGGTAGCGACTTTGCTGCGGGCTAGGGGTTTTGATGTGACGACAACGAGCGAACAGGGAATGTTGAGTCAATTGGATAGCCAACAATTGGCTTATGCTGCATCTGTCGATCGATGTTTGCTGACTCACAACCGCGTAGATTTTGAGCGATTACACCTAGAATATATGACAGAAGGATGGGAACATTCTGGAATTATTGTGACTCCTCAAAAGAACGCCTATGAAATTGTCCAACGGGTTGCCCCGTCTGTTAAATACGTTGACGGCTGATGAAATCGCCAATCAGCTTTTATATGTGTAAAGCGATCGCATTTTGGAATTCGACATGTCCAAGGCGATCGCACTTTCGGACAATAAGGGCGATCGTACAGCGACAAAGCATATACCTTACAATAAAAATTGAAACTAATTAGGGGGTGAGCAGGAGTTATAATGAAACTACCCAATGGCGATCGGGCTGAAGTTTCTATGCAAAAGCTGGTAGGCTACTGCTTAAATCCAGAGCAATAAGAGCGGAAAACACAAAGCCAGAGTCTTTGCATCGGTTTTGGGAATTACGGCTAATAATGCAGAACTTTTGCAAGAGCTTATTCAAAAAGCAGCCATTGAAGGTGAAGTTGTCCAAGAAAATACTACTGATTTTGGGCAACAGTTTAAAGTTGATTGGACTGTACCCGATACAGCGGGGATTGAGCTTCGGACAATCTGGGAAATTACTTTGACTAATTCTAACCCTCGTTTGATTTCAGCTTTTTTAAACCATGATAAAAAACTTTAGACTTTTGGATTCTGTGGCGATTCTCAAGCCTGTTTCAAATACGCGATTAACGCTAGTGGAACCGGAATACGAATCTGTTTCTAGTTTGCCAGTAGGACTTGTGGGAACTATTGTCGAAGTGTATGATACGGTTCGGGAATGTCAGTATTTAGTGGAATTTGCTGATAGTCAAGGGATTGAATATGCTATGGCTATTTTGAAGGCAGATGAAATTTTAGTTCTGCAATATGAACTTGCAGTTGCTTAGGAATGTGAGCGGAATAGAAGTTCGATAAGGGCGATCGCACTTTCGGACAATAAGGGCGATCGCACTTTCGGAAAAAAAGGCGATTCCTAGGGGATAGCTACCCTTCGGGAACGCTTCGCGAACTCACGCGCTTACTTTGGTAGTAATGTCGGTAATTTCTTTGCTATAATTAAAGCATCCTCATAGAGCGTTAAAAAGGAGCAAGAGTGTCAGCCAAAGATTACTATCATCCAGTTGTGAAACAGGCACTTATTAAAGCTGGCTGGAAAATCACTCACGATCCATTGTTAGTGAAATGGGCTAAGCGAAAACTATTTGTCGATCTCGGAGCCGAAAAACTGATTGCTGCTGAAAATAATCAGTCTAAGATAGCTGTTGAAGTTAAAAGTTTTATCAGTGATTCTAAAATTTTAGATTTAGAGAAAGCCTTGGGACAATACATTCTTTATCAGAAAATTTTAGAACAAACTGAACCGGAAAGAACGCTCTATCTTGCTATGCCGGTGATGTCTTTTGAAGAGCTTTTTATTGAAGATAAATTTGCCGATATTTTATTGATCGATAATCATTTAAAGTTAATTGTTTTTAATCCCGAAATGGAGGAGATTGTTAAATGGATAACATAGCAGATTGCCGCCAGATTGTCAAAGTGATTCTTAATGAATTTTCAAGCTTTTTCGCTTCTGAAAGTGAGGTACAAACTCAAGTAATTTTCGATTTAGAAAACGATCGCTATATGTTGCTATCGATGGGATGGTTTCAGGGGAGAAGAATTCACGATTGCGTCATACATATGGATATTATCGACGGTCAAGTTTGGATTCAAGCTAATAATACCGATCGCTCGATCGCTGAAGAATTAGTAGCAGCGGGAATTCCTCCTAAGTTAATCGTTTTAGGACTTCAACCGCCTGAAGTAAGAGCTTATACAGCTTATGGTGTAGAAAATTCAATACACTCTCAAGAATTATTGCAAGTGGGTTAAATTTGCAGGAAAAGAGCGATCGCCCTTTTGGTTATTTGGGGAAAAGGGCGATCGCACTTTGGGAAGGAAAGGGATCTTGCACTGAATTTATTATAATATGAAATGGATTAAATATTATCTTTTATGAGCGATGAATTACGACAACAAATTTCAGAGCTAGCTAATAAATTTAAGCTATTTGAATGTAATGCCTGTGCTTTAAGTATCCAAGAGTTTTTAATTGAAAGGGGCATTTCCGGAAAAAAGGTGAAAATTTATACTGGCAGTGCCAAGGGAAAATACGGTAATATTTACCATGATGACCTCGGACAAAATATTGCTACGAATGGACGGCATGAAGGGATTGCAGTTAAAATAGATGGGGAGGAATTAATTTTTGATAATATCCATAATGAAGGAATTCCTAAACAAGAGTGGCTGGGAAAGTTTTATTGTTTAGCGCTCGATCTGGGCGGTCAATTTGAGATTGCGGAAATTGAATTTTAGCTAAAAGGAGATGAAATAATGTTAGATTTGTATGATTTGCTAGGAAAAATCAAGAAAAGATCGTCTTTGTACTTAGGGAAGCAATCGCTTAGTCATCTCCATGTTTTCTTAGATGGCTATACTTTTGCCCGCCGTCAACTTGGCATCCCTCTCACAGAAGAAGAAAAAAAGTTTGAGGATTTTCAAGAATGGATAGAGATTCGATTTAACCAAGCAGATACTCAATCTTGGAGTCGGATTATTCTTTTTTATTCTGAGGATGAAGCCGATGCACTGAAACGTTTTTTTGATTTGTTTGAAGAATTTGTTAGTTGTCAAAAGTTGCCGAAAGATGATGGAACAAATAATTGTGAAATGTCGGATGAGTTGAGTGTTGTAGCTGGAAATATTTGAGTGTGATATTGATAGGGATGGGAAATGCCGATCGCACTTTGGGACAATAACGGCGATCGTTTTTGGGATAGCTGGATGAAAAGGAGCGATCGCACTTTTGGTTATTTGGGGGAAAAGGGCGATCGCTATCAATTTTTACTCTCGAATGCGAATTCTGTAAACTTCTACCAGTAGTAATTTACCTCGATAATGCTCCTCACTATCGTGCAATGATAAGTATTCTGTCAGCCTTGCCATCAACTGAGGAATAATTTCCGGGTGATTTCTCAGTTGAAGAGAAATGATTCCTTGATATGAACTTGGCGGATAAGTCACAATATCAGCGAAATCTCCATTGAGAGAAACAAGTATGGCATTTAATTCCTGAGCTTTGGCAATGACAATAATATCGGGAGATTCAATTGGAATGTAATCTCCCAGTACAAAAACTTCATGCTCGGTATCACGAAGGATTTGAATAATAGACTTAGGAACGCATTGATCGATGAACAATCTTAAACTCATTAGGCAACTGTTTCAAAATCTGACAAATCGCGAGCATAGTCAAGACAAGCAGCTATCTGTTCTTTGACGATATCTGGAAACTCGTCTATGATTTGTTCGACGGTATTATTTGATGCTAAATATCCTAAAATCAGACCAACGGGAATTCTAGTCCCTTTGATTCTTGGTTTACCTCGCAGTACATCGGGGGTACTAACGATATGTTCTCTCCAGTTTACAGGCATAACTTGTCCTTTCTGAATCTGATAAGTTGAGAGATTCCCGAATCGAACTTAATTGACTGAGGTACTCAATAAGCTTGGCTTTTTGATACTCAAGACGAGCTAGAATTTCCGGCGCTTCAGCTTCTTTCGTTTCCCGTTCCTTCAAAACGCGATCGAAGTCATTTTGAAACCTTTTAATGTAATCATTGATTTGCTTTTCGGCACTTCTGAAATCATCAGAAACCTGTTTATCAATAACTCGCTCTAGAAGTTTTCTGTTTCTAGATATCTGCTCATCTATTTTTCGATTAACTGACTCTAATGTCTGTCGTAAATTCACATCAAAAAAGGAGCGGTTTTCGGTAATATCAACATCTGCATAATAGACTTCATCAGAGTTACAACAACGACTTTTTCTACCTTTTTCTTTTTTTTTGCTTCCTACAACCACTGCTAATTGTACATCTTTAATCCGTGCATCAATTCCGGGAAAATCAAAGCTGGGAAACTGAATCGGGTTGATGTTCAGTTTCACTGCTAAAGCATCACCAAGATAATCAGATAGTTCATCTGATATTTCTTGGATATCTTCTTGAATTTTTCTGGCCAACTCTTCGCGAATATTCGTCCCCTCTCGAACCAATTCATCCTGAGTATCTATCCACCAATTCTGAATATGTGGGGCGCAAAATTTATTAATTGTTTTAACAATTTTTTCAGCTTCCGCCTTAGTTTTACACCGAATAATGTACGGATCAAACTCTTCACTATCAATAATCTGTTCAGAAACAGAGGTATTGAAAGCTTCTGGAATAGCCACACTCAGTCCATCCAACAAAGATGTAGTGACTTTGAATGCTTTGCTTAATACTGGACCGAAAGCAGGTATAAATCCTAACAGTGTTTCTCCAATTTCTCCCACTATTTGTCCAAAACCCCCATTGTTAGTCTTAACTTCTACTGGTTTGAGCAATAAGGGAGTTTTTTTTGACTGAGGAGATTTAGCGGATTGAGATTCGGCAATCTTATAAATTTCACTGCCTATCTGCTCTTTAGCCTTATCCGCAAATGTGTTAATGCCTTGACTAAATCCTTGGATTAGTGTTTGTTTTTCTAGCTCGACAGTATTTTTGACTAACTCAACTTTGTACCTCGCATTCTGTGAGCGTTTCCTGTACTCTTCTACTTTTTGTTTGAGGGCTTCAATCCCCATTTCCCAACCCCTGATATCTGTATTCAGAGTATCCTCAATTGCCTTAGCAGCTTTATCGATTTCGGCCACCACCTCACTCAATAAATTCCAGCCAGAATTTTGCGTAATCCTTTGAATGACTGTTTCTTGAATGCTCGGAATACCGCTATCTTGCAGAGCTCTTGGTGCAATCTCTTCAGGTAAAGGAATTACTCTCCTACCTTTTTCATCTCTCTCAGCATATTTGGCACTAAAGAAATCCTCAAAATCTTTTATCTCCTTTTCAGTTGCTTTTCCTTGCTGAATCAGTTTCGCTAGAAGTCCTTGTCGAGAACTAGCAGGGTAAATAACTGGATTGCAAAAGCCAAAGCCAACTAACTCTCGCTCTAAATCTTGAATGACATCAGCAATTTCTTTGTCTCTCTCTGTTTTCTGGTCAACTTTATTCAAAATAAAGTAAATTTTTCCCGTGTTCTCAGCTATAAAATCCTTACGATTTTCAACAACATCCTTAAACAAATCAGCAACTGCATTATCTTTGTAGGAAGCGTAGTTTAAAATAAACAGAATGGCATTGCAGGTTCGCAGTGCTTCTAGTGCTGTTTGCTTCAGTGCATTAATGTTGAAGTTTGCAGACTCCCACTCATTAGGGCCGGGAGTATCAACTAGGGTAAAGCCTGTGAGAGAAGATAATTCGCTAATTGCTTCAATCGGATGCTCTATCTCAAAACGTGTAGTGTTGTCAGGATTGCCTTGTTCTCGGATTTCACGGGTACGCAGCAGGAATTTTTGCTGAATTTCGCCAGCGTCACCCTCAACAAGAATGACTGGTTTTCTTTGTCCTTCTCGATACTCTAAAAGTCTAGGAGTTTCACCCTCTTTAATGTGTCGGACATCTGTACGGCAGATAGTACAGGCAGCCGTTTCACTCGCCAGCACATCAGCACCGATGATAGAATTTAAGAAGGTGCTTTTGCCAGCTTTCATTGCTGCTATGACGGCTACTTGATACTTCTGATCTTGCAAAGCCTTTAAAGCTTTGTT
>RDXH01000316.1 GCA_004292745.1 Oscillatoriales cyanobacterium
AGGGTTTACTGCTGGACGCAAACCAGCGTTGAACAAGTCGGAAGAAAGGAAGATTTGACCGTCGGTAATCGAAATTACGTTGGTAGGAATGTAAGCAGAGACGTCACCAGCTTGGGTTTCGATAATTGGCAAAGCTGTCATGCTACCTTCGCCCAAATCGTCGCTCAATTTAGCAGCGCGTTCTAGCAAGCGAGAGTGCAGATAAAACACGTCTCCGGGGTAAGCTTCGCGACCTGGAGGACGGCGTAGCAACAGGGACATTTGGCGGTAAGCTTGTGCTTGTTTGGAAAGGTCATCGTAGATAACCAAAGTATGCTTGCCTTTGTACATGAAATACTCGGCTAAGCTGGCCCCTGTATAGGGAGCCAAATATTGCAGTGTGGCGGGGTCACTAGCGTTGGCTGCTACGACGATTGTGTAGTCCATTGCGCCTTTTTCTTGCAGCACGTTGACAATGTTAGCTACTGTAGAAGCTTTTTGTCCGATCGCCACATAAACGCAAACCACGTTCTCAGATTTTTGGTTGATAATCGTGTCGATCGCGATCGCAGTCTTACCAGTTTGTCTGTCACCAATAATCAGTTCCCGTTGTCCTCTACCTACTGGAATCATCGCATCAATAGCGGTAATCCCTGTTTGCATCGGTTCGTAAACAGAACGGCGAGAAACAATCCCAGGTGCCGGAGATTCAATCAAGCGAGACTCAGTAGTTTTAATATCGCCTTTGCCGTCAATCGGACGGGCCAAAGCATCAACTACCCGTCCCAACATGGCTTCTCCCACGGGGACTTCTGCAATTCTGCCAGTAGCAGTAACTGCCGAACCTTCTTCAATTCCCAAACCTTGGCCCATCAGCACTGCGCCGACGTTATCTTCTTCCAAGTTCAGTGCAATACCAACGGTGCCGTCGGCAAATTCTAGCAATTCGCCGGACATAGCTTTATCCAAGCCATAAATCCGAGCAATGCCGTCGCCTACTTGCAAAACAGTACCGACGTTAGAGGTTTTGACCTCTTGGTCGTACTGCTCAATTTGCTGGCGAATAATGTTGCTAATTTCGTCTGGTCTGATTGCTGCCATGTCAGTTATTATGTGTCAGTTGTCAGTTGTTAGTTGTCAGTTGTCAGTCGATGTTTCCGGTCAGAAAGCCTTGTACCCTGAGCGAAGTCGAAGGGCCTTGTACCCTGAGCGAAGTCGAAGGGCCTTGTACCCTGAGCGAAGTCGAAGGGCCTTCTTCTCTCAAGAAGCCAAGCGAATGCCCAGACGGCGCAATTGTCCTCGCAGGCTGGCATCAATCACTTGAGAGCCTACTTTAATTACCACACCGCCAATTAAATCTGCGTCAATTTTGGTTTCAATTTCTACTTGCCTTGCGCCGGTCATTGCCTGTACTTTTTCACTAACAGTCTGCTGTTGAGCTTCTGACAGAGGTACAGCCGAGGTAACTTCAGCCAATACAGTTTGGTTGAGTTCTCGGAGTTGGGTCAAGTATTGTTTACCAATTCCTTCTAAAAAAAGAATTCTTCCTTTGTCTACTAACAGGCTTAGAAAGCTTCGCATCAACGGGTTTATTTCTTCCCCTGTTATTTGCTGAATTACTGCTTTTTTAGCATCTGGTTTTACCAGAGGATTAGCTAAAAATTGACGCAGTTCCTCAGAACTTTCTAGCATACTCAGTAAGGAACGAATATCATTCCCGAACTGTTCTGAAAGATTGTTAGACTTAGCCAATGACATCAAAGCCGATGCGTAAGGCTGTAAAACTTGTGTGTTGATTTTACTCACGTTTTAGCCTCCCAGTAAGGCAATGCTGCGATCGATTAATTGGTGTTGAGCGTTTTCGTTCAAGCTAGTTTTTAGCTGGCTTTCCACCTTTGCTAATGCCATAGATACAACCGCAGATCTGATTTGGGCGATCGCTCTTTCCCGCTCCGATTCCAACTCTTGACCTGCTGTTGCTTTCATGCGTTCAACGTCCTGCGCCGCAGTTGCTAGAATTGCTTCTTTGGCTTTCTGAGCAGTTTCTTGCGCCGAATTACGAATTCGTTCTGCTTCTGCTTGCGCTTGAGTCAATTTTTGCTGTTGCTCTGCGAGAGCTGCTGCGGCTTCTTTTTGGCGTTTTTCTGCTTCTAAAATCGCCTCTTCGATGCCCGTGCGCCGCTCATTTAGGATATTTCCTAAAAAACCGCGCCCGAAATAAAACAGCACTGCAATAATAATGACCAGGTTAATCAGATTGGTTTCTAAAATATCAAAATTGAAACCGAAACCACCTTCCCGGCTAGCTTCTGTGGCTAGCAATAAAACAGTCCCCATGATAGTCTTCCATAATTGCGCGTGCAGGTTGGCTGAACCAATTTGAGATTTTAGATTTCTTCCAAAATCTAAAACCATTCAATTTCACTATTTGACCAGCTCCGGCCCTAATAGCTTCTCTAGAATTTGGTGGCTCAGGGAGTCCACTTCTTGTTCTAGCGATCGCATTGCATCTTGCTTTTGCTGCTCAATCTCTTGTCCTGCTTTTTCTCGCGCGACTTGAGCTTCTTTTTGAGCCTCAGCTACTTTCGCCGCAGCAATTTTCTGAGCATCTGCTTGAGCCACAGCAATTACCTTTTGAGACTCCCTGCGAGTATCTCCCAGTTTTTGCTCGTACTCCTGCGCTAATTGCTGAGCTTTTGCCAAGCGTTCTTTCGCTGCAACTTGAGTGTTCCGAATGTAATCTGCCCGTTCCTCAATTGACTTGGTGAGCGGCTTATAAAAAATTACATTCAAGACTGCGACTAAAATCAAAAACTGCACCGCCATCAGAGGCAGCGTAGCATCAATATCAAAAAGTCCGCCTTCTTTTGCTGCTTCTTCAACTGCTAGTAATACTGTCCAGTGCATCATTTTTTTTGACGGCTCCCACCTAATTCTATTTGAGATTATTGATTTTGGATTTTGGAGTTTAATTACCATCCAAAATCCAAAATCTCCGACCCCAAATTATTATGCGAAGGGGTTGGCAAACAATAGCACTAGGGCTACAACCAAACCGTAAATTGTCAGCGCTTCCATGAACGCCAAACTCAACAGCAAGGTGCCGCGAATTTTACCTTCTGCTTCAGGCTGACGGGCAATCCCTTCTACTGCCTGACCTGCTGCATTTCCTTGACCAATGCCAGGGCCGATTGCGGCTAAACCTACTGCCAAGGCGGCGGCAATTACGGAAGCGGCAGCAACTGTTGGGTTCATGATGATTTTCCTTATCTAAAGTACAAAATTGAGAACAGAAAGTCTACAGAATCGTCCGATTTTACGACGGCAAGTTTGAACTGAGAAATTTGATTTTTTCTCTTTCATTCTGCGTCGTTTATCGTTATTTAATCGTGATGTTCTTCACCGTGACCGCCCTCTAGAGCTTCACCAATATAGGCTGCTGCTAGGGTAGCAAAAATCAAAGCTTGAATGGCACTTGTAAATAGTCCCAGAACCATTACTGGTAAAGGCACAAATAAAGGCACTAGCAACACCAGCACTCCGACAACCAATTCGTCAGCGAGGATGTTACCAAACAAACGGAAACTTAGCGAAAGAGGCTTAGTAAAATCTTCTATGATTTTGAACGGCAACATAAAAGGTACCGGTTCTACATAGTGGGCGAAATACCCCAAGCCACTTTTGCTGAGACCTGCATAAAAATATGCTAGAGAAGTCAGCAGTGCAAATGCTACCGTCGTGTTGATGTCAGCCGTAGGTGCTCCCAATTCTCCCGATGGTAGCTTAATCAGCTTCCAAGGAATGAGAGCGCCTGACCAGTTTGACACAAAGATGAACAAAAATAATGTACCAACAAAAGGTACCCAGGGGCGATATTCTTTTTCCCCAATTTGGTTTTTAGCCAAGTCGCGAATAAATTCCAGCGCATACTCCATTAAATTCTGCATTCCGCTGGGAATTCGTTGGATTTTGCTGCTTCCTAAAAGCGAAACAATGACTAAAACGGCAATTACAAACCACGAGGTTAGAAAAACCTGCCCATGCACTTTCAGATTGCCCAGTTGCCAGTACAACTGCTGGCCAACTTCCAATTCTGCCAGGGGGAAACGATTAAAGGTGTTTAGAACGTCAAGCATTGCCATTCAACGGGTTTCCCCAAATCTATGAGTTGAGTATTGCTAGATTGCCTGACCTACCTGTAGTCTGGTGCTAATGCACTTCGCAACACGTAAATCATCAGCGAAATTTTGTAAGTCAGAAATCCCAAAAATATGGGTAAAATCTGTAACTGGTCTAACCGAGTTGCTACTATCATCAACCCAATAAGCAGACCGAGCCTTGTCTTACTAATCTTCTGATTTTGGCTACCGATTCGCTCAACATCTCTAGCCAACATCTTTAAGTAAACCACACCTGCGATCGCCCCTAGCAAATAATTCAGGGCAATGTTGAGCGACCTCGGTTGCTGGTGCGGGTTGGGTGGGTGTGTTTGGCGTGTTCACGAAGCTCAGAAACTAATGCAGGTAGCAGGCGTGTGCTTTGCAAGCTCAGAAAGATATTACCACGCTGCGGTAACAATACTTAAAATTAAATTTAATAATATTTTTAGGTTTTGGTGTCGAAGGAGTCAGAAATCTTTTGGAGAGAGTGGGAGAGAGTGGCAGGGCTGTTTGATTCTGTTGTAGGGGCAGTGTATAGTGGCTATCCCAAGAGAGTGAAACACCTGTAGGGGCTCTTGGCCCCGTGGTTGCCCTCTCTTTCTCGTGGATGGGGAGGGTCGGCACGGGGGCACGACCCCTACAAAATCAAGAGGGGTCGGCACGGGGGCACGACCCCTACAAAATCAAGAGGGGTCGGCACGGGGGCACGACCC
>RDXH01000050.1 GCA_004292745.1 Oscillatoriales cyanobacterium
GATTTGGAAGTTCAGAATCTGAAGGAAAAACTTGCGACCGTGACACCCGATCGCACTGAAATTCAAAACTCAGCTCCGGCAGTCGCAGAATTTCCAGAGCCGGCCGACCTGCTCAACCAACTGAAGGCACGGCGCAAAAAGTCTAAGGCGGACTTGGCAGATATGGAAGCAGTTTTGGAGATACTTGGAGCCGACGGGAGCGAAAATTGAGCGGAAAATAGGACTATCGGTAATAAAATTAACCTAAAACCCTTGGCGTACAAAAGACATACAAAATGAGCACGGAGGGATTTGAACCCCCGACCCTCAGGACCGGAACCTGATGCTCTATCCACTGAGCTACGTGCCCTCAACTTTTTTGACTATATCACGTCTTGCCGAAAATAGCTAGTCCGATCGCAAATTCGGTCCCTAGCCTCCACATCCCTTAACAATCAAGCAATTACCTCCGAGTCGCCCGGATTCGTGCCCACGCACACTGACTGACTAAACTAAATCTACCATTCCCCATCCACTAGACTCAACTAGCCCTTAAATAAAGTGTCTGGGGCATTTCTCTTAGTCACCCACTAAAAAATATGCCTAAATTGTCAAAATCATAGGACAATTGATAGAATAACAGCCGATAACATCGCCAATACTAGATTGAAATTCGATCGGGGGTTGAGCATCTACCGCAGCGAATAACCACAAAACAATTACCTATAGCTAATTGCTCGTTGATGGCGCTGCTGTTAAGACAGATTGTACCAGGACTGTCCTAGATTAAGTTCACCAAACCTCTCAAACTTATGGTTTTTAAACTTTTAGAGAAACTTCCCCTGCGAACTGTACTGATAGTTCCCTTTGTACTGCAAATAGTCGGAGCCGTGGGACTCGTAGGATATCTTTCTTTTAGAAACGGACAAAAAGCAGTTAATAACTTAGCTAGTCAGTTGATGAGCGAAGTTAGTGCTCGCGTCGAGCAAAACCTCCAAATTTACGTCGCCACGCCCCATCAAATTAACCAAAGCAAGCTGGATGCAGTCAAACTGGGGCTGTTAAACATGGAAGATTTATCAGCTTGGGAGAAATACCTTTGGCGGCAAGTACAATTATATCCTTATATCAACTTTACATCCATTGGCAATAAAAATGGAGAATATAGAACCGGAGAAAAAATGTCCAATGGCTCCCTGATGATTAATATGTCAGGGGTATCTACTGGGCTTGACTTTTATTCTTACAATACTAACAATACAGGCGATCGCACTACAGTTGCTACTGTTGTCAAGTCTTTCGATATTCGCCAACATCCTTCCTACCAAAATGCCGCTAATGCAGGAAAACCAACTTGGAGTTCAGTTTACATTTCCTTTTTAGAACCGACATTAATTATCAGCGCTCTGCAACCAGTCTACGAAAAAGACCAACTGGAAGGAGTATTAATTACTGCCTTGCGCCTCGACCACATTGGTCAATTTTTAAACAGTCTCAAAATTGGGAAATCGGGACAGGCATTTATCATGGAAAGAAACGGCACGCTGCTGGCCACTTCCACTTCCGAAAAACCTTTCCGTACCAGAGGGAATAAAAAAGAACTGTTTAAAGCTGAAGAAAGTGTTGATCCTGCGACTCAAGCTACGGCAAAATATGTAGCAGCTCATTTTAGAGAATTAAAAACAATTCAAAATTCCTCTACTTTGAATTTTCAAATAGAAGGGAAGCAACAATTTGTGAAATTCTTACCATTCCAAGATGGCAAAGGTTTAGACTGGCTAATTGTGGTAGTGGTTCCCAAAGCTGATTTCACCGCCGAAATAGATGCCAATACCCGCATAACAATTTGGTTATGTTTGGCTGCTTTGGGAGTAGCTGTAGTTATTGGAATTTTTACTTCTCGGTGGGTAACAAGTCCTATTTGGCGCTTAAATACAGCAGCCAAAAATCTGGCCAAAGGTGAATGGAATCAAACAGTAAAAATTCAACGTAAAGACGAATTGGGAGAATTAGGCAAAGCATTTAACAGCATGGCTCAACAACTGCAACAGTCTTTTGAAAATCTCGAAAACCGAGTGGAAGAACGGACGGCAGAATTAGCTGTAGCTAAAGACAAAGCTGAAGTCGCAAATCAAGCTAAAAGTACCTTTTTGGCTAACATGAGTCACGAACTGCGATCGCCTCTCAATGCAATTCTCGGCTTTTCCCAACTAATGACTCGCAGCCAAACTCTATCGCGAGAAGACCAAGAAAATATGAACATAATTAGCAGCAGTGGAGACCACCTGCTCACCCTAATTAACAACGTTCTCGATTTATCCAAAATTGAAGCGGGACGCACTACCCTCAATCCCAAAAAAATAGACATTTATCGCCTGCTTTGCGATGTCGAAGATATGTTTCAATTAAAAGCAGATGACAAAAAATTGCAGTTAATTTTTGACCGCAGTCCCGATGTACCACAATACGTGGAAACTGACGAATTAAAATTGCGACAAGTCTTAATTAATCTGCTCAACAACGCTCTCAAATTTACTGATGAGGGTGGTGTATCGGTTAAAATTAGCAAGCAGGCAGAATTGGAAAGTTCTCCGATATTAGAAAACTCAAAACAAATCAAAACTCACAAAAGTAAAGATGTTCAAGATGCGGAATTAAGTCTGTATAAAAATCCTAATTTTGCCTCACCAATTCTCCTTGATGATTCAATCTATGCCCCGGATTCAGTCCCCGTTAATTCTTCTTTGTTTCTGCATTTTGAAGTAGAAGATACAGGGAAGGGCATTTTCCAGGAAGAATTAGATCATCTTTTTGAACCTTTTGTGCAAACACAAACAGGGAAAGACTCCCAAGAGGGTACAGGATTAGGTTTGCCAATTAGTCGCAAGTTTGTTGAATTAATGGGTGGTGAAATGAGTGTCAGTTCCTCGGTGGGAAAAGGTACAGTTTTTAAGTTTGATATTCAAGTTATTGTGGTCGAAAGTGCTGAATTTGAAAACAAAAGATTAACTAGCCATGTGATTGCCTTGGAACCCAACCAACACCCCTATCGAATTTTGATAGTAGACGATAAACCGCTCAATCGCCAACTATTAATTAAAATCCTGAATCCTCTGGGATTTCAATTGAAAGAAGCCATAAATGGTCAAGAAGCCATTGAAATTTGGGACAGTTGGGAACCGCATTTAATTTGGATGGATATGAGAATGCCTGTGATGGATGGTTACGAAGCAACCAAACACATAAAAGGCACTGTCAAAGGTCAAGCTACTGCCATTATTGCACTCACTGCTAGTGTTTTGGAGGAGGAACGGGCAGTGATTTTGTCAGCGGGTTGCGATGCCTTTATGCGGAAACCTTTCCGGGAAGCCGAGATTTTTGATGCGATGCACAAACATATTGGAGTACGCTATATTTATGAAAATACAAAGGAAGTTAATGTACTGACAAAAAAGAATCGGGATTTTGAGATACTTACTGTGGATGCTTTCAACGGATTACCCCAGCAATTAGTAGCTGAGTTAAAGCTGGCCATACTCAATATAGATCTCGATTTAATAGATAGCTCGATCGCCAAAATTAGTTTGCATAATCCTTTACTCGCCAGTGCGATCGCAAATTGTATAGAGAATTTTGACTACGATCTAGTGTTGAATTTAATTTCTGAAACAAAATACCATGAATAACGACACGAATACTAACAACGGTAATATTTTAGTAGTAGATGATACACCAGCTAATTTGCGCCTGTTAGCGGGAATTTTGAATGGAAAGGGCTATAAAGTCCGCCCGGTCCCTAATGGCGAATTGGCACTTTCTGCCGCTAGGGGAATGCCTCCAGATTTGATTTTGCTGGATATTATGATGCCGGAAATGAATGGCTATGAAGTCTGTCAAAAAATAAAAGCAGATGAACGTACTCGCGACATTCCGGTAATTTTTATTAGCGCGATTAACGATGTGCTAGATAAGGTAAAAGCTTTTGCTGTAGGCGGTGTAGATTATATTACCAAACCTTTTCAAGTTGAAGAGGTGTTGGTGAGAGTGGAAACTCATTTGGCGATGTGTCAGTTGCAAAATAAACTCAAACAAAAAAATGAAGAATTAACAGTCACTTTAGCACAACTAAAAGCAACTCAAAATCACTTGGTACAGTCCGAAAAAATGGCCGCGCTGGGACAACTGATTGCTGGGATTGCTCACGAAATCAATACGCCCCTAGGTGCGATTCGCTCGTCTATTGGCAACATTAACAATTTTTTAGATAATAATCTAGAAAGTTTGCCAGTTTTTTTTAAAGAACTTTCCGTCGAACGCCAGCAAGATTTTGTGAATTTAATGCACAATTCCAGCCAACAAGATTACTCTTTATCGACGCGAGAAAAACGAGAATTCAAAAGAGGCGTGAAGCAGCAGCTAGAGTTCCAAGAGATTGGTAATGCGGACAGTCTTGCCGGTATGTTAGTCAATCTAGGGTTGCAGACAGATTTACAATCGTTTTTGTCGCTGTTAAAAGACCCCGATAGCGAAAAGATTCTCAAGACAGCTTATGAGTTTTCTAGTATTCAGAGAAGTGCTAAAACCATCGCCACCGCTACCGAACGTGCAGCAAAAGTCGTGTTTGCGTTGAAAAGTTATGCGCGTTACGACTTTAATGGAGAAAAATTAGAGGTGAATATTGCTGAGGGAATAGAAACTGTATTAACTCTTTATCAGAATCAACTCAAACACGGTGTCGAAGTCATCAAAAACTATCAAGCCGGAGTGCCAGCGGTATGGTGTTATCCTGACGAACTCCATCAAGTTTGGACAAATTTAGTGCATAATTCTTTACAAGCGATGGACGATAAAGGAATTTTAATAATTGATATAGTACATGAAAATAACTGGGTAAAAATTAGTATTACTGATAGTGGTAAAGGAATTCCGCCTGAAGTATTACCCAAAATATTTGAGCCGTTCTTTACTACTAAATCTATGGGCGAAGGCAGCGGTTTAGGATTGGATATTGTGCGAAAAATAATTGAAAAACATCAGGGTAAAATAGATGTGGAATCGAGGCCTGCTAAAACTACATTTACAGTCTCTTTGCCGATAAATTTACCGGAGTAGGTAAGTCAGTTATTCGAGGGAAGTAAGCCCCTGTGAGATTGTATAATTGTGCAATCTTGCTTGCCGCTAGCGATAAATCAATCAGAATACTAAACTACAATAGAAAAATCACCATGGTTAAACCAGCTATTCTGTGTGTAGACGATGAAATATCCGTACTAGAAAGTCTGGAAATAGAACTGCAACAGGCTTTTAACGGACATTATCTCTACGAATTTGCTGAAAGTGCGGCCGAAGCACTGGAGATTATTGCAGAGTTATGTCAAGATGAGGTAAATATCCTGGTGATTGTCTCTGATTGGTTAATGCCTGGAATGAAAGGAGATCAGTTGCTGATCGAGATTCATCAAAAATATCCAAAAATTGTGACTGTGATGCTGACTGGACAAGCTGACAAAGATGCCATTGAACGTACCAAAAATCAAGCAAACGTCCATGCTTTATTAGCAAAACCTTGGAACCATCAAGAATTAATTGAAGCGATTAAGTCTGGTATAGGAAGATTATGAAAAAACCAGTCATTGTTTGTGTAGATGACGAGCCGACTATACTAAATAGTCTGGAAATAGATTTGCTCAAAGCCTTTGAAGATAAATATTTAATTGAAACGGCAGAAAGCGGTGAAGAAGCCTTAGAGTTACTGTCACAATTACTGGCAGATAACTATGAAGTTCCTTTGATTATTTGCGATCAGATTATGCCGAATATGAAAGGAGACGAACTACTAAGAAACGTTCATGCTATATCTCCGAAATCTCTGAATATTATGCTGACTGGACAAGCTGATTTGGAAGCAGTTACTAATGCTATTAACTATGCCAAATTATATCGTTATATCGCTAAGCCTTGGCAGCCTGACGATTTGAAACTAACAGTTACAGAGGCTATATATAAATATTTTCAAGAGAAACAACTTGCGGAAAAACAAGTAGAACTTCAGGAGATGAATCAGGAATTAGCAAAATTAAGTCGCAAGCAGGCAAGGTTAATTGCTACACTCCACGAAAACGAAAGTCGCTTGAGGCAATATTTGGAAGCGATGCCGTTGGGTGTGTGCGTGCTGGATGCCAGCGGTCAATCTTTTTATGCAAATCAGAAAGCGCGGGAGATATTTGGCAAAGGAACTGTGCCGCATATTAATTCTGAGCAAAAAGCAGCTATTTATCAATTTTATAAATCAGGAACTAATGAGAGATGTCCTGTAGAAGAATTGCCCATTATGCGCGCGCTTCGGGGCGAAAATATGCGCACTGAAAGTGTAGAAATTCGTGCTGGTAATAAGATTATTCCCATTGAAAGTTGGGCGACTCCAATTTATGATTCTCTAGGGGAAATTTCTGATGGGATTATCGCTTTTACTGATATTACGGAACGGAAGAAAGCGGAAGCTGCGTTAATTCAAGCTGAGGAGAAGTATCGCAGCATATTTGAAAATGCTCTTGAAGGTATTTTTCAGACTACGACAGACGGACATTTTATTAGTGCTAATCCGGCTCTAGCTCAAATCTACGGCTATGATTCGCCAGCTGAATTGATAGCAAGTGTTAATGATATTGAGCACCAATTGTATGTGATGCCGAATCGCCGTCAAGAGTTTCTGAATTTGATGAAAAACCACGGTACTTTATCTGAGTTTGAGTCTCAGGTTTACTGCAAAGATGGTAGGATTATTTGGATTTCTGAGTATGCACGCACTATTTTTGATGGGAATGGTGAAGTGCTTTACTACCAGGGTTTTGCTGAGGATATTACTTTGCGAAAAGAGGTAGAAATGGAACGGCTCAGGTTTACCAATGATTTGGAAAAAGCTTTAGTAGCAGAAGAAAAGTTAAATGAGGAACTGTCAGAAAGTGAAAATCGGCTGACTCAATTACTGGAAGCGATGCCGGTGGGAATATTTGTCGTAGATGCTAATGGAAAACCTTGTTACATGAATTCTGCCGGTACAAAGATATTTGGTCAAGGTTTAGTTTGCGATGTTATTCCTGATAAGTTACCAGAAGTTTATCAAGCTTATTGTGCGGGAACTAATCAATTATATCCCATGGATCGCCAACCGCTGATTCGGGCGCTGCGAGGAGAAGTTGTGCGTGTTGATGATGCTGAAATTCACCGCCCGGATCGGATTGTGCCGATCGAGGTTTGGGCGACACCAATTTACGACGAAGGAAAAAATATAGTCTATGCGATCGCAGCTTTTCAAGATATCACAGAACGTCAATGTGTAGAAAAAGAGCGCCGTCAATTCACAGACGACTTAGAAAAAGCCCTAGCAGCACAAGAAAAATTAACAGATGCTTACGGGCGATTTGTGCCCCACGAATTTCTGTATTTTCTGGGATATGAAAGTATTTTAGAGGTGAAATTAGGGGATCAGGTACAAAAAGAAATGTCGGTGCTATTTTCAGATATTCGTGATTTCACAAGCCTCTCTGAAACTATGAATCCAGAAGAAAATTTTAAATTTATTAATGCTTATTTATCGCGGATGGAACCCGTAATTACTGATAATTATGGTTTTATTGATAAATATATTGGTGATGCGATTATGGCATTGTTTGATGGTAGTGCAGACCATGCTGTGAAAGCTGGAATTGTCATGCTAGAGCAACTAAATGAATACAATACTACTCGAAATCAACCCGATCGCCAGCCGCTACAAATTGGCATTGGCATCAATACAGGTTCTTTAATGTTGGGGACTGTTGGGGGGCAAAATCGGATGGATAGTACGGTGATTAGTGATGCAGTGAATTTAGCCTCCCGCATTGAAAATTTGACGAAAGAATACGGAGTATCGATGTTAATTACTCACCATACTTTTATCCAGTTGGAAGAAGTTTATGATTTGAGGTTTGTCGATCGCGTCAAAGTTAAAGGTAAATCGCTACCGATCACAGTTTATGAAGTATTTGAGGCGGATGGGCCGGAGTCGCGACAGAAAAAGTTAGAGACAAAACCCATATTTGAACAAGCTTTGATATTTTATCATAGCAACAGGTTTGTAGAAGCTAGAGAATTATTGTCTGCCTGTCTGCAACACCATCCTACAGATAGTGTAGCTCAAATTTATATGCAACGGTGTGTCAAACTAGCGATCGCCACTGTTTGACTGAAGCAAGGCTATATTCTATTTAAACGGGCAGACATACAGAGACTATGGTTGATTGATGGGGGGAACTTTCTATTTTTAAGTTTCCGCCATGTAATTCTGTAATGCGTTTCACAATTGCCAAACCTAATCCCAAACCTGCTTGTTGGTAAAGTTGGCGATCGAATTGCAGATAAGCTTCGATTTGTGAAATTTGCTCGGCCGTCATACCGCGTCCTTGGTCTTTCACCGACAGAATAAAGCTCTGATTTTCCACCCAAACACTCACAAAAACAGGTGTTCCTTCGGAAGAAAATTTGAACGCATTGTCCAGGAGTTCCTCAAGAACTTTTGTCAGCTTCACAGAATCTATTGCTACCGATGAATTTTGTAAGCTTAATTTTAAATCGTCTATTCTATTAGCCAGCTTTGCTTGCTGCCGCGCTTTTTCCGATAGCAAAGATTCTACGCAGCTAAATTGACTGTTTCGCATCTCCTTAATTAATTCTGGATTGGTTGCTGCTATTTCCAGCTCTGTATATAGCAAAAAATTCTGAATTAGTCGGTACAAGCGATGGCCAGAACTTTGGATATGACCGATCATTTCTAAGATATCCGATTCCTCAAAAACCTTATATTCCGACAATATTAGTTCGGAAAAACCGAGAATTGCATTCAAAGGAGTACGCAATTCGTGAGGTAGGGACGTACTAATATTGGAACGTAAATCGTCAAGTTTTTTTTGGGATTGACTGCTAATTGCTTTGTGTTTTTCCAGTCTAATAGCAATAGCTTTTAGCAATTCTTGGGGCGTACAAGGTTTGGTGATGTAATCGTCGGCTCCGAGTTCCATCCCTAGGCGAATGTCTGTTTTTTCAGCTTTTGCTGTGAGAAAAATAAACGGAATTGTTGCAGTTAAAGGCTCTGCTCGCAATGCTTTGAGGACACCTTGACCGTCAATTTCTGGCATCATCATGTCGCACAAAATTAAGTCCGGCATCTGTTCGATCGCCATTTCGATACCGACTTGACCGTTAGCAGCTCCTAGGGATACAAAATTCTCGGCTTCTAGCAAGTCTAAAATATTTTCTCTAATCGCTGCTTCGTCTTCAATTACCAAAATTTTTGCCATAGTTATTTCTCCGCTGATTGATTGTAGTTACTTTTTTAATTGATTCTGTTTTTTAATTGTGTGTTGGTTGAGTCTTTTTTCCAGGAATTAATTAGCTATTTTTGTCGGAATTATAACTTAAAGGTATGGTGATTTTAAAATTTGTCCCTTTGCCTTTCTGACTGTGCATGACTATCTGACCACCGTGGAGTTCTACAGCTCTTTTTACAATTGCTAAACCGAGACCTGTTCCCGAAATAGTGCCGACATTTGTGGCGCGGTAAAATGTTTCCCAAATTCGCTTTTGGTCGGATTGGGGAATCCCGATACCTCGGTCTTGAATTTGAAAAATTACCTCTTTATTTTGAGTTGTTATGTGTAAATCAACTGAGGTTCCGGCTGGGGAATACTTGAGGGCATTTGAGAGTAAATTTCCCAATATTTGCCTCAGTAGTTTTTCATCCATTTCAGCTTTGGTGTTGCCGCCGGAGACTATCAAGGCGATGGGGTGTTGGTTGCTATCATTTAGTTTTTGTTCTTCTATAATCTGAATGGAGAATTTTTCTAGGTTTAAGGAAACTGGTTTAAACTGTAGTGTATTGGCTTCGATTTTACCTACTACTAGGATATCTTCTAATAATTCTGTCATGCGTTGAATCGCTAATTGAATCCGCGCAAAATGAGTGGATTTTTTCTCGCTCGACCAATTAGAACTGTAATCTTGCAGCAATCCAGCGGAAAATTGGATTGTTGTCAGGGGGGTGCGAAACTCATGGGAAACCATGCTCACAAATTTAGCTCTGAGCTCTGAAAGTTCCTTTTCTCGTGCGAGTGTTTTGATAATTTCGGCTGTCGCGAGCTTGCGATCGCTAATATCCCGTGCTTCAGCAATCAGCAGCAAAACTTGTCCTGTGTCATTTTTGACTGGCTTGAGGGAGAAATCAACGGTCACAATTTTCCCGCTGTTGCCTAATAAGTCAAGTTCGCTGCGAAAAAACTCACCTTGACTAGCTTTACTGATTCCTTCTTTTAATTGTGCTTTAGCATTGGGTGAGTGTTGCCAAATCGGCTGTTCCCAAATCGGGTAGCCCACAATATTTTGCGATCGCATTCCTGTAAACTCCAGAGCTGTCTCGTTAACTTCCAGCACAATTCCATCGGGAGTCAGCAGCTTTGTGAGTTGAAATGATGAGTCAAAAATCGCCCGAAAACGTCGCTCGCTTTCCCTGAGCATTTGAAAAGTTTGGGAACGTTCAATAGCGTAACGGATTGTGCGCACTAACAATTGAGTAGTAATTTGACCTTTGACTATGTAATCTTGAGCGCCCAAGCGCACAGACTTGAGTCCAACGGCCTCATCATCCCACCCTGTCATTACCACCACTGCCGTATCCGGGGCCACTTCTCGCAAGCGAGTTAGGGTTTCCAAACCGTGACTATCGGGCAAAGAAAGGTCAAGCAAAACTAGATCGAAAGATTGTGTGCTCAGATGTGCGATCGCCGAGTGTAGGAACTCAACGCACACCAGTTCCCACTCCACTCCTACAGATGCTTCTAACAGTTCTGCAAGCAAATCAGCGTCAGTCGGATTGTCTTCTACCAACAGAATCTTAATCCACATAGCTTTGATGTTATTTATCCTCAGATTGCCACCGGGCAAATACGATCTTAAACTATTTTGCTTTACCCTTCTATTTGTAACTTGAAAATTAAAGTTTGACAAGGGTCTACACCACCCCGATAACTATTCTATCCATTAAACGATGGGAAGTTTGACCACTGCTAGCCAGAACTCCTCAATTAACCTAACTACCTTAGTAAATTGTAAGAAATCTACGGGTTTTGTAATATAACAGTTGGCATGGAGCGAGTAGGACTTGATAATATCCTCTTGGGCTGCTGAAGTGGTGAGAATCAATACTGGAATCAGTTTTAAATTTGGGTCTGTCTTAATTTCTTTCAGGACTTCTACACCGCTTTTTTTAGGCAAATTCAAATCCAGCAAAATTAAGTCGGGACGCGGTACTTCCATGTAGGGTGATTTTTTTCGTAAAAAATTGATGGCTTCTACTCCATCTTCGACCAAATGCAAGTTATTTAAAATTTTACCGTTGCTGAGGGCTTCCCTTGCCAAGTCAGCATCACTGGGAGAATCTTCAACTAACAAAATTTCTCTGGGTTTAACTTTAGTTTGAGTGGTCATAATTTGCCGATCCTGATGATATGAAAAAAATCTTCAAATTTTGATATTGCAACTGTTAACGATCGGAATAGTAAAGTAAAAAGTAGCGCCTTTTTCCGGCCAAGACTCAACCCAGATCCGTCCGCCGTGGCCTTCAACAATTCGCTTACACATTGCCAAACCTATGCCAGTACCTAAATATTCGCGACGGGAGTGCAGGCGTCCAAAAATGATAAAAATGCGATCGGCATACTCTGGATCGATGCCAATGCCGTTATCGCGGACACTGAACAGCCATTCATCATCTTGTATGATAGCAGCAATATGAATTATGGGGACCTCTTCGCGGCAGAATTTGATGGCATTACCGAGCAAATTTTGGAATAATTGCACCAGTTGAAATTCATCTGCCATCACCGTGGGCATCACATCCTTGGTAATAATAGCTTGCTTTTCGGCGATCGCAATTTGCAAATTGCACAAACTTTGCTCCACCGCAGCGTTGCAGTCAGCAATCTCAAATTCCTGAGCCCTAGTTCCCAATCTCGAATAAGCTAACAAATCATTAATTAATTGTTGCATTCGGGAGGCACCATCAACAATATAATTAATATATTTATCTGCTTTAGCATCTAAATTACCTTGATAGCGCTGGGCCAATAATTGAGTGTAACTGGTAACAGCTCTTAGAGGTTCTTGTAAATCGTGGGAAGCCACATAAGCAAATTGTTCTAATTCCTCGTTAGAACGCTTCAAATCTTCTGTAATTTGCAGCATTTGCTGCTCTACTTCTTTGCGGTCTGTAATATTGTAAACCAAGGCACAGGAAGACAGCATACAACCAAATTCATCCATAACCGGACTGGTAGAAATATAAGTCCAAACATCTTTACCATCCTTACTCTTAAGCTTAGATTCGTGTTTGTCACTAATTCCCTGTTTGCGCCGCTCCATATATTGGCTAGTTAGCTGTTGTTCCTGTTCGTCCATGAAATCAAAAAGCGGTCGTCCCAACATTTCTAATTCTTCATAGCCGAGCATTCGCGCCATGGCGTGGTTGACGTAAGTGGTGCGAGCATTGCTATCAATTACCCAAATACCTTCTTCAGCTAATTCCACTATTTGTCTGTATCGAAATTCACTTTCCTGTAACGCTCTTTCCGTTAGTTTACGCTCAGTGATATCTTTCATAAAACAGTGATGTCCGTTACATATCCCTTGTTCGTCATCAGCTTTTACCATGGTGATTTGGTTGTAAAAAAACAAGCCATCTTTCCGGACACCTCTAGCTTCAACTTCTACTTTGCCATAAATCAGCATTTCCCGATCGGCTAACATCAACATCTCAACATCGTCAGGATGTACAATCTGCTTCCATGACATCCCAATCATTTCTTCTGGTTGGTAGCCAAATTTATGAGCGTAAGCGCGGTTAACACTCAAGTAGCGTCCCTCAAGATCCAGCCTCCCAATACCTTCCACCGCATTTTGCATAGCAGTATTCAGTTCCCGCACCTCTTTTTCAGCTTGTTTGCGTGCGGTAATATCCTGACCAATACCCAAAAAACCGTTAATATTTCCCTCGCTGTCAGATAAAGCAGTAACCGATAGCAGCACCGGAAACCGCGAACCATCTTTGCGAATATAAGTCCATTCATTCTCGTCAGCTATTCCCCGAATAGGCAAGGTTACAAAAACCTCAATTCCCGGCTCTATTTTTACTCCCAATTCTTGAGAAAGAACTTCAGCTCTGTGCTCCACCTCCACAGGAACATGAATTATTGCTGGTGTTAATTTACCCACAACTTCCTCTACCGAATAGCCTAAAAGTTGCTGAGCGGCCCGATTAAATGTTTTAATTACACCGTCGGCATCTGTGGAAATAATTGTGTAATTAGCACTGTTAAGAATCGCCTTTTGCAGTTGGGTTAATTCCCACAAAGCTGTCGCATTTTTTTTGCCTTCGCTGATTTCTTTTTGCAGTCTTTGATTAATCATCTCTAATTGAGTGGGACTGGGGAGAGCTAATGCTTGAGGAATTAAAGGAATTAATGCGAAAGCGGTGTAAGCAGAAATTAAAGCGGTAATAAATTTCAAGCTGCCAGAAAGCCAATAAACAGGATGCCAAAGCGTCCAAACTTCCATCACATGAGTAGTGCCGCAGGAGAGAATAAAGGCTCCGAACAGCCAAAAAATATTGCGAAAGGGCAAGTCTTTTCGTTGAAAGACAACATAAAGCAGCGATAGGGGTATTGAGTAATAGGCGAGAGCAATCAGGGAGTCTGAGACTATGTGGAGACAGACTAATTCTCGCGGCCAAAGGTAACAGTGGCCGTGAGGAATATACTTCCCAGTAAATAATAGGTTATTAAAAAAATTCCAGAGCATAAGGTGCGATTTACAGATAGTTAAAAGAATCCAACTGGATATGACACCATAACTTATAAGTGATCTCAAATTTTTAATATAGTTAGGACTTACGCACGATCCACGAAATTAAGCAGTAGGGACAAAGGCTTTCGCCCTTCTTAGTGTCAACTTAACGTTAAACCCAGTCACAGATTGCTGTTTGACCATTAAATCTAGATCCGAACGAGCCAAGAGGGCGGGCACGGGGGCACCGCCCCTACAGAAGGGGGGGATAAGAGTTCGATCTTTCGTCCCCCTTCTTAAGGGGGATTTAGGGGGATCTAGACTTGGCTATGAACGAGATTTCTCAAGGCTTTCAGTCTTAAGTTGACACTCCTTGGGCACGCTTGAGTGTCCCTACTTAGGCTCTTGGAGTGTCCCTACGGGGATCGATCTCTGCGTTCTCTGTGCCCTCTGCGGTTCATAAAAATTAATACCGGATGCGGGAAACTCAGTGGCTTTAGCCCTTCCTAGGGAAGCGGCACGAGCGACTTCAGTCGCAGTGGTATTTGTGTTAAAATTAGATCGTGAGTAAGAACAAAAAACATCTACGTGTTGAAGCATCCTAGTATCGGAGAAATCCCGGCTCCTATGAAACAACGGTTAGGTTTAAGTCCTGGCGCAGTATGACAGGAAAGAGCAAATAAAGGCAGGTTGCGGAGCGTACCGCGTCTTGGCAAGCGTGATGGATTCTGAAAGCATTGGAAAAAATAAAAGTAGCTAGAAACTATCGCTTGACGATTGGTGACTAGGTAGACGGCGTTTGACGGTCGTAGCGAGAGTTTTACTCTGTCTGCAGAATCTCAGTGGCTTTAGCCCTGAGAGTGTCAATTAAACAGGACTTACGCAAAGTGTCTGTGTCATGCTGAGTCCTGATGGTCGCGAAGGAACTGAAGAATCTCCGAGATGCTTCGCTACGCTTGACTCATGACAGACATTAGTAATGACAGACATTAGTCAGGTGCGCCTCGGCGCACCCTACAAGTAGAGTCTGTGCGTCCAGGACTAAAGATTTATCTATAAAAAAGGGGCGAGCCAGAAGCTCGCCCCAAACTCAATTATGCTGTGGCTATTAGCCCAACAGCGCCTGAGCCTTAGCTACCACATTCTCCACGGTGTAGCCAAACTTTTCTAACACAACGGGGCCTGGTGCAGAAGCGCCGAACGTGTCGATGCTGACGCTATCGCCTTCTGAACCCAAATAACGTCCCCAACCGAAGCTACAACCAGCTTCAACTGCTAAGCGCTTAGTAACAGTTTTTGGCAGTACAGATTCACGATAAGCTGCATCTTGTGCATCAAACAATTCCCAGCAAGGCATCGAAACTACCCGCACTTTATTACCAGCGGCACGCAATTTTTCAGCCGCATCAACGCAAAGGTAAGTTTCGCCACCGGTGCCGATTAAAATGATGTCGGGAGTGCCACCGTCATCAGACAAAATGTAAGCGCCTTTGGCTGTTCCTTCCATCGAACTTCCGGCCAAGTTAGGCAAGTTTTGACGAGACAGAGCCATTAAAGTTGGGACTTTCCGGTTTTCAATGGCCACTTTGTAAGCGCCGGATGTTTCATTTCCATCAGCAGGGCGGATCACATACAAATCGGGAATCACGCGCAAAGAAGCGATGGTTTCTACTGGTTGGTGAGTCGGGCCATCTTCGCCCAATGCTACGGAGTCGTGAGTCATTACATAAATAACTCCAGCTTCCGAGAGTGCAGACAGGCGAATTGCGCCCCGCATATAGTCAGCAAATACCAAGAATGTAGCGCAGTAAGGAATCAAACCGCCGTGGAGTAACATCCCGTTGGCGATCGCCCCCATGCCATGTTCCCGCACACCAAACCGGAGGTTACGTCCTTCGTACTGACCTTTTTGGAAATCTTTTTCACCCTTGAGCAAAGTCATGTTAGAAGAAGCCAAATCAGCGGAACCGCCGATCAATTCAGGTAACACAGCAGCCAAAGCATTCAAACATTTTCCAGAATGATTCCGACTCGAATCAGCCTTATCTTCGGGGCTGTAGGTAGGCAAAACTTTGTCCCAACCTTCGGGAAGTTTGCCAGCAACAGTGCGCTCATATTCCGCTGCTTCGGCGGGATATGCTGCTTTGTAAGCATCAAAAGTTTGCTGCCATTCTTGTTCGGCCTGTGCACCGCGATCGCACGCTTTGCGGAAGTGAGCCAAAGCATCATCAGGAATTACAAACGGCTCATATTCCCACTTCAAGAAATCGCGAGTTGCTTGCACTTCAGCGCCACCCAAAGCAGCACCGTGAGCACTATAACTATTGCGCTTGTTGGGAGAACCGTAACCAATAATTGTGCGGACTTTAATCATGGACGGTTTGTCCGTGACTTTCTTAGCTTCTTCGATAGCTTTGTGAACTGCTTCGATGCTAGTATCTTGGTCGAGAGCGTCATTGTCTACTGTAATGACGTGCCAGTTGTAGGCTTCAAAACGCTTGCCCACATCTTCAGTAAAGGCTAAGTTTGTGTCGCCTTCGATCGAGATGTGATTGTCATCATAGAGAGCAATTAATTTGCCTAGTCCCAGGTGTCCAGCCAAAGAACAAGCTTCGCCAGAAATACCTTCCATGTGGCAACCATCACCCATGATGACGTAGGTGTAGTGGTCAACAATCGTGTTACCGGGCTTGTTAAATTTAGCAGCAAGGTGAGCTTCTGCCATTGCCAAACCGACGGCGTTAGCAATGCCTTGTCCCAGGGGGCCGGTGGTAACTTCTATGCCTTCTGTGACGAAGTTTTCTGGGTGTCCTGGTGTTTTCGATTCCCACTGGCGGAATTGCTTGATGTCGTCTAGGCTGACGCTATCGTAGCCTGTCAAGTACATGAGGGCGTACTGTAGCATACAGCCGTGGCCGGCGGAGAGAACGAAGCGATCGCGATTGAACCACTTGGGGTTTTTGGGGTTGAACCGCATAAACCGATCCCACAGCACAAAGGCCATAGGGGCAGCGCCCATCGGCAGTCCTGGATGGCCTGATTTTGCTTTTTCTACCGCATCGATGGCCAGAAAGCGGATAGAGTTGATGCAGAGTTCTTCGAGTGATTGGGTTGCAACAGCCATAATTGTGGTTTTAATGTTTATGGAGTGAGTGTGTGTGGTCGATTCTGGCAGAGGTGCGATGAGTCGAGTTCGATCGACCATCGTCTCTAGTGTTCAGATTCTGTGGAACTGCCGTGAGGCTGCACTACAGATCATCTCACCACTTGGACTCGATATACAACTTAATTTTTTAATATTTTGCCGTCTTTGTGCTCTGGAGTGTGGGCTGTTGGCTGTTGTCTGTTGACTGTTGACTCGTTACCCAACTCTGCGTGGGAATGAGAAAAAATCGCTCAAACCATTGCTATTACAGGATTTTTTAAGTTTGTTCTTCCCTCTTCCTGAATTTCCCCCCTAGGGGGGGGCAGGGGGGGGGTTCTTCTTCCTGGTTCCTGGTTCCTGGTTCCTTCTTCCTGGTTCCTTCTTACTTCTTCCTTCTTCCTTATTCCTTCTTCCTTCTGCTATATTTGCAATTTTAGTCAGGCAATACCTAATGACTCTCAGTGAAGCCGAAGTCCGCAGTCAAAAAGTAGACGAACTGCGATCGCAAGGCATAGAACCGTATCCCAGTCAATCCTACGCGCGATCGCACACAACCTTGCAAGTTCGCGAATTATTTAGTCAGCCGGGAAAAGAACTCCAAAATGGAGAAAGCGACCCCGAAGAAATTTCCCTGCGAGTAGGGGGCCGCATCACTTCCAAGCGAGACAGCGGCAGCATTTGCTTCATCGATTTAAAAGACGCCACAGACAAAATCCAACTCAAAATTGAGAAAAAAGTCGTCACTGGCGAAGTCGGTTTGAGCTTCAAGCAAATTAAAACTTTGCTCGATGTCGGCGATTTTGTCGGCGTCGAAGGCATCGGTTGTCGCACTCAGAAGGGAGAACTTTCGATTTCAGTACGGGAATTCACGCTGTTATCAAAAGCTACTATTCAATTTCCCGACTCTTATTACGGAATTAACGACCCCGAAGTTTGCCGTCGCCATCGCGAAATGGATTTAGCGAGCAACCAAGATGCTTTCAACCGTTTTATGCTCCGTAGTCGCATCGTCTGGAACATCCGCTCCTATCTCTGGAAAGCCGATTTTCATGAAATAGAAACCCCGACACTGCAAGCAATTTACGGCGGCGCTGCTGCTAAGCCCTTTATCACTCACCACAATGCTTTGGATGTAGATTTATATTTGCGAGTCGCTCCCGAACTGTTCTTAAAAAGGGCAATTTGTGGCGGTTTTGAGCGAGTATTTGAACTCGGAAAAGCTTTTAGAAATGAGGGGATTGATAGTACCCACAATCCTGAGTTTACCTCCATAGAAGTTTACCAAGCTTATGCAGATTACTTCGACATTTTAGCAGTGGTAGAAGATGTCATGTGTAGCGCTGCTCAGGCTGTACTTGGGGAGGTCAAAGAAATTGAAAATCAGGGACAGATGATTAGTTTAGAACGCAAGTTCGACTACAGCGAAAAATATCCCAGTTTTAGCGGCCTGCACTGGGAAGTGAAAACGATGGTGGAATCTGTCAGAGACGAGTTTGGGTTGGATTTTGACAGCTTGGATCTCGAAAGTGCGATCGCCTCTGCAACTAAACTAGAATTACACCTTTCTAAATTAGAACAACAGAGTTTAGGCTACGTGCTGTACGCCGTGTTTGACAAATTAGTCGTCCCCAAACTAATTCAGCCAACTTTCATCATTGACTTTCCCGTAGAAGTCAGTCCATTAGCCAAAGGACACCGCAGCAAACCTGGATTTGTCGAGCGTTTCGAGTTATTTATCAACGGGATGGAATACTCGAACGGCTTCTCGGAATTGAACGATCCAAAAGAGCAAAGAAAGCGGTTTGAGGAACAATTAGCTCAGAAAGATGCAGGCGACGACGAAGCGCATCCAATGGATGAAGACTTTATCCAAGCCCTATCTTTAGGAATGCCTAATTGTGCCGGTATGGGAATCGGTGTGGATAGATTGGTGATGCTTTTGACTAATACTCAAAGCATCCGAGATGCGGTGATGTTCCCGACAATGCGGCCTGTTAAAGATTCCTAACATCTTGTAGGGGCGGGTTTTACCAACAATATCTAACTCAAACAAACAATCTCTATAAACCCGCCCCCACCCACAAATAACCTACAATTATCGGATTTATCTTTGGGTGTGGGCGGGTTTATTTAAATTATCAATTATTGGCTGATATTTTTGGTGAAACCCGCCCCTACAATTATCGGATTTATCTTTGGGTGTGGGCGGGTTTATTTAAATTATCAATTATTGGCTGATATTTTTGGTGAAACCCGCTCCTACAAGGCTAAATTTAACAGATTTAAACTCACCGCATAAATGAACCAACAACACCGTTCATATCCTCAGCCAAAGGATTTCCCATAGCCTTAAACTTCCACTCGCTACCTTCTCGATAAACTTCTCCCATTAACATATTTAATTTCCCCTCATAGGAAGGGTCATTTGACAAACGATAGCGAGCTATTTCTTTCCCAGTCGCATCCAAGGCTCTGACAAAAGCATTTTCTATCATGCCAAAATGCTGTTTTCTGTCCTTAGCATCATAAATATTCACTCCCAAAACTATTTTGTGATATTGTTGGGGTAAAGCATTCAATTTGACAACTATTTGTTCGTCATCGCCATCTCCTGCACCAGTGAGATTGTCGCCGGAGTGAACAACTGTTTTATCCTTTGATTCCAAATGACCGTAGTAGATCACATCGTCTTTGTAGTTCTTTAATTTACCGTTCTCTCCTAATAAAAGAGCGTAGGAATCTAAGTCGAAATTTGCCCCGCTGCTTCTACCGAAAAGACCTGTTTTAGCTTTCGACACATCCCATCCCAAAGCCATTGTTAGTCTGGATAAGTCGTATTCGCTTTTGCTGAGAACAATTGATTGTCCTTTGGTCAAGTTGATCGCCATAATTTTGTGATTTTGTTAAGGTAAAAGTCAAGTTTCAAGATTGCCAAGAACAAGATTTGATTAGCTTTTGAGGCTAACTATAGGGTAAGAGATTTTTGAGTCGTGCTGATTTTACCCAATTGGGATATTCTGCTGTCAACAAATCGTATAATTCCTCATCTGCAATACTTTCCGGGTCTTCTAAACTAAAGAAATCGGCGTTGTCTAGGTGGCGATCGCCCATTTCATCAAGTTGCTCTAAAAAGCTAAAATCGCTCGCTGTAGCCCTAGAAAACCAGCCGCCAACGCCCTTATTTTTGACATCTTTTCGCGATTTGCCGATCGCCATAAACTGCCAAAATATCGGCTCGTAGGACGACCATTTTAACTGTTGTTTGGTTGCCGACTCATCCGCAGTTGCTCCATCAGTGACAAACATCACATACACAGGTTTATCGGCGCTAATAGGTGCGTAGCGACTACCATCGCGAGAGTCTGGAAAATAGAATTTTCTAATCTCTTGTATCACTCTACCATAATAAGTACCTCCTTCTAAAGGGTATCGCTTCAGTATATGATGGATGAAGTTTGGGAAATTGTCGATCGTCATATCCCCCGCATAGTAAGAGTTGATGCCAAACAAAAATATATCGATCGCTGCGTTGTCATCAAACCGACATCCCAAAGCCAAAATCTTCTCAGCCAAACGCTGAATTTTTCCCGCACTGTACAGCGCAGACATAGATACAGAAATATCCAAGCACAGCGCTACCTTAGCATCATGATTGGTGAGATTTGCTTTCTGAAGGGAGATATCTGCCTTCTTAACTAGATTGAAAATGTGTGGCGCTTTTTCCTCCAGTTTTTTTTCTAAGTCTATCGCTTTCTGACTTTTGTTACTAACTTTGGGA
>RDXH01000051.1 GCA_004292745.1 Oscillatoriales cyanobacterium
TAGAACTCACCGCCTCATCGCTACTACAGCAAAGCACGGCCCGTGAGGAGTGTGAGGCTGATCGAAGTTGATGCGGATGTCGGTTAACCCAAAATAGGTCAAACAGGAAATTATATCTTCACGGCTCATCCAGTTACTAAATCGACTGCTACCACCGCAGAAACCAGCAGCTTTTACTTCACCTTTGTATTCCCCATACTCCTGACGGTAAAGCATATGTTTAAAGCCTTGATACTCAGCAGCAGTCTTCTCGGCAAACCTTGGCGAAAGGTAAGGAGTGCTGCGGATTATATTCTCGTCATAGTAGTGAGTCCATATAAAAACTCGGTCTGAAACTTTAGCAATCAAGCCGATCAGCTCAGCAGGGTTTGTCATGTGGTACAGTATGCCGCTGGCGAAGCAAGTATCAAACTTGCCTGGATTTAACCGCAGATATTCTACACAATCGCCGCAAAGAAAATGGGCATTGCGAAGTCCTACAACTTCTTTAACAATTAGGCATTTTAGATAAGCGCGAGTGCTAGCCTCAACTGCCGTAATTGATGCGGCTCCGAGTTTCTCCAGCATATAGGTGTGTCCCGCTTCTAGTGGCCCTAGTTCCAGGATATTCTTGCCTTTAATTTCCCCTAATTGCTCAACAGCCCAAGTGATGCGACCATCATCAAACAGCCCGCTTTGCCCTGCATTTAGTAATGACAAATCTCCTGGCAACTTAGATGCCCACTCGCCTTGAAAAATATCTAGCGTATTCTGTACGTTCGGTGCGGATTTGACATAATAATCAATGATTTCCATAAGCTTACTGTTTTAAGTTGATTTTTTGTTTGCTGAGTCCAGTGCTTCACTCTAATGCACAAGTTGGGCATTGAGTCAATGGCACAGGGGCAAAGCTGATCGACCTTTCTAGTTTACCCGATCGCGCGTATTGGTCGATCGTTTGAGTGCGATCGTCTGAGTTTATTTTTGGGATAATATTTATGGTAAATTTGATGGACTGGGGCTAGGGGGCGATCGCCCATATACAATAGCTGGTTTTGTGGGAACATCCTCAGAGGGCTGAAGTCTGATATCCTTGGAAAGGCAACGAAAATCGGGAAAATTCCCCCAAAGTTGTGGTAAACTCCCCAAAAGATTTGTGGCACTCTCTTCTCTCGTAGCAACTCAAAACTCAAAATTATGTACCATTTTAAAACTGTGAAACAATGCAAGTAGTTATATTAGCCGGTGGCTTGGGGACACGTCTCCGAGAAGAAACAGAATTTCGTCCCAAGCCCCTAGTTGATGTGGGCGGACGACCGATTCTTTGGCACATTATGAAGACCTATGCCCACTACGGATTCCTGGATTTTATTGTGTGTTTGGGCTACAAAGGCAACATGATTAAGGAGTATTTCCTGAATTATGAAGCGATGAATAATGATTTTACTATTTGCTTGGGTCGCCAAAATCAGATTACCTATCACGAGGAACACCGCGAGCAAGATTTTCAGGTGACACTGGCGGAAACCGGACCAGACAGCATGACTGGGGGACGTGTGAAACGGGTGGAGAAATACATTACTGAGGATACCTTTATGGTGACCTACGGTGATGGAGTTGCTGATATCGATATTGGAGCTTTGGTAGATTTTCATAAGTCTCATGGTAAGCTGGCAACTGTTAGTACAGTTCGCCCTATATCGAGATATGGTATTTTGGATGTGGACAACCAAGGCAAAGTTCTGGAATTCACCGAAAAACCTCAAATAGATGGCTGGGCTAGTGCTGGATTTTTGGTACTTCACCGGAGCATATTTGAGGCTTTGAGCGGGGATGATTGTTTTTTGGAGCGAGAGCCACTAGAGCAATTAGCAGCCGAGGGACAATTGATGGCGTACCGCCACGAAGGTTTCTTTTTTGCGATGGATACTTACCGCGAGTATAAGTATTTGAATGAACTGTGGGATAATGGAGAGGCTCCTTGGAGGGTGTGGGAATGAGTGAATTTTGGCGCGATCGATCGGTATTGGTAACAGGTTGCACCGGCCTTTTGGGTAACTGGTTAGTAGCTGAGTTGCTGGAAAGAGGGGCTTTGGTAACGGGATTAGTCCGTGACTTGGTGCCACAATCCCGACTTTATGCTGGAGAGTGGTATCGGCAAATTAATATCGTTCGCGGTTGTGTCGAAGATTTGCCAACGGTAGAACGATCGATTAATGAGTATGAAATAGATACGGTTTTTCACTTAGCAGCTCAGACAATTGTGGGAGTTGCAAATAGAGAACCACTGGCAACTTTTGAAACGAATATTAAAGGTACTTGGAATATTCTAGAAGCTTGTCGTCGCGTTGGAGGTGTGAGTCGAATTGTCATAGCATCCAGCGATAAAGCCTATGGAGACCAGCTAGTGCTGCCTTATAGCGAAACTACTTCGCTGCAAGGAGAACATCCTTATGATGTTTCTAAAAGCTGTGCAGATTTAATCAGTCGGGCTTATTACGTCAGTTATGGTTTGCCCGTGTGCATTACGCGCTGCGGTAACTTTTACGGGGGCGGAGACTTGAACTTTAATCGCATTGTTCCATCTACTATTCGATCGGCATTGCGAGACAAGCCAGTAGTCATCCGCAGCGATGGTACTTTTATTCGGGACTATTTCTATGCGAAAGATGGAGTTTTAGCTTATCTTCATTTGGCAGAACAAATGGACAGGAAAGAAATTTTGGGAGAGGCATTTAATTTCAGCAATGAACTGCAAATTTCTGTGCGGGGCATGGTAGATATAGTTTTGAAATTGATGGGTAAAACTCATTTAGAGCCAGTGGTATTGAATCGGGCAAAAAATGAAATTAAACATCAGTATCTTTCGGCAGATAAGGCGCGAAAAATGCTCGGTTGGGAATCTAAGTATCCTCTAGAAGAAGGGTTGAAAGAAACAATAGAGTGGTATGAGAAATTTTTAATGGATGAAAATCCCTGTCTCATCAACGTGTGATAGATGGTACTCAAAACTAAAAATTCAAAAAAGGGGGGGCTAATTCTGTGCCATCTAAATGTCGTTTTTGCAGTCACCGATTAGAGCATACTTTTGTAAATCTAGGGATGTCGCCACTGGCGAATGCTTTTGTTGCTAAAGAACATCTGAATTGTGCAGAAAAATTTTATCCGCTTCATACTTATGTCTGCGGTAATTGTTTTTTAGTCCAATTAGAAGAGTTTGAATCCCCGGATAGCATCTTCAGCGACTATGCTTACTTTTCTTCCTATTCAGACTCTTGGCTACGCCATGCTCAGAAATACACAGAGTTGATGGTGGAGAGGTTTGGATTTGACGAAACCAGTCAGGTAATTGAACTCGCTAGCAATGATGGCTACTTACTCCAGTATTTTCAGCAGCAAGGAATTCCCGTATTGGGGATTGAACCTGCTGCAAATGTAGCTAAGGTGGCCCAGGAAAAAGGGATTCCAACTTTAGTCAATTTTTTTGGTGTAGCAACGGCTAAAGAGTTGGTTTCAGAAGGGAAGCAGGCAGATTTATTGCTGGGCAATAATGTGTTGGCTCATGTGCCTGACTTGAATGATTTTGTGGCGGGGATGAAAATTATCCTGAAACCCAATGGCGTCTTGACAATGGAGTTTCCTCATGTATTGCAACTAATTCAAGACAACTTATTTGACACGATTTACCACGAGCATTTTTCTTATTTTTCGCTGTTGACGGTTGAGCAAGTTTTTGCTCGTCACGGTTTAACTTTGTTTGATGTGGAGGAAATACCTACCCACGGCGGTTCTCTGCGGATTTACGGTAGGCATAGTGAGGTCGATGGAACAATTAGCGATCGCGTCACGGAATTGAAAGCCAAAGAAATTAAAGCAGGGCTCAACCAACTTGAAATTTATGTAGGATTTGGCGAACAGGTTAAGTCTACTAAACGTCAAATGCTCAGTTTCCTAATTGATGCCAAAAATCAGGGCAAATCAATTGCGGGCTATGGGGCACCGGCGAAGGCTAATACGCTACTGAATTATTGCGGTATCCGCACAGATTTGATTGATTATACTGTGGATTTAAGCCCGCACAAGCAAGGTTTGTTTTTGCCGGGAACTCAGATTCCGGTATATCATCCAGACAAAATTCGGGAGACTAAGCCAGATTATTTGGCTATCTTACCTTGGAACATTAAGGATGAGATAGTAAGTCAGATGGATTATATCCGCGAGTGGGGAGGTAAGTTTGTGGTGTTGATTCCTCAAGTGGAGGTAATCGCGTGAAATTTACTGAAACGAAGCTTAAGGGAGCTTATGTTATTGAGGTAGAACCCCTAGCAGATGAAAGGGGATTTTTTGCCCGCAGTTGGTGTCAAAAGGAGTTTGCCGAACATGATTTGAATGCTAATCTAGTGCAGTGCAATATTTCTTTTAACCTGAAGAAAGGTACTTTGCGGGGGATGCACTACCAGGCTAAACCTCACGAGGAAGCGAAGTTGATTAGGTGTACAAAAGGGGGAATTTATGATGTAATTATAGATTTGCGTCCCGATTCTCCTACTTTTAAAGAGTGGTTTGCAGTAGAGCTAAACTCTGAGAATCGCAAAATGATATATACTCCTGAAGGTATGGCTCATGGCTGTCAAACTTTGGCAGACAATACGGAAGTTTTCTACCAGATGTCGGAGTTTTATTATTCTGAATTAGCCAGGGGAGTGCGTTGGGATGATGCGACTTTTAGTATTGATTGGCCGGAGATATCTCAGCGCGTGATTTCGGAAAAAGATCGAAATTTACCCGATTTTATGCTATGAAAAAAGTGCTGGTTACGGGTGCGGGGGGTTTTGTGGGCAGACATTCGCTCAAGACGTTGGTGGAGCGCGGCTTTGAGGTTCATGCTGTCGCTTCTAAGACTTTGCCGACGGTCAATTCGGATTGTACTTGGCATCTGGCAAATTTGTTAGACCATAGATCCATTAAGGAGTTAGTTTATCAAGTAAAACCTACACATTTGCTGCATTTTGCCTGGTGTTATACAGTACCTGGACAATACTGGAAGTCACAAGATAATTTTTGGTGGGTGCAGGCTAGTTTGGAATTGTTGAGGCAATTTCAAGAGCAAGGGGGCGATCGAGTAGTGATGGGTGGAACCTGTGCGGAGTATGATTGGAAGTACGGTTATTGCTCGGAATTTGTAACGCCGAGAAATCCAGATACTCCTTACGGTATTTGTAAAAATGCTTTGCAGGAGATGGTGAGTTGCTATTGCGAGACGACCAGTCTCAGCAGTGCTTGGGGACGTATTTTCTTTCCCTACGGTGCTGGCGAGTACCCAAATCGGCTGGTTTCTTCGGTGATTCTTTCTCTGTTGAAGGGAGAGCCTGCTCGCTGCTCTCACGGCAATCAAATCCGGGATTTTATGTATGTACAGGATGTAGCTGATGCTTTTGTGGCTCTTTTAGAGAGTGAGGTGACGGGTGCTGTTAATATTGGATCGGGAAGGGCGATCGCGATTAAAGATGTTGTTTATCAAATAGCGGATATAATTGGGCGATCGGATTTAGTGCAGTTAGGTGCTATTCCGTCTGCTGCGACAGAAACACCTTTGTTAGTGGCTGATGTGACTCGTTTATCTAATGAGGTGGGATGGAAGCGTCAATTTAGTTTAGATATGGGAATTGAGCAAGCTATAATTTGGTGGAAGAATTAATAGTCTTCGTATTTATATTCCCTTGGTGTCTGAGTGACAAATTCAATCCAACGTTAAGAACAGATTGGCATATAAAAATAGAAATGTTTTCACCATACAAATTAAACTTTTCGGCGCTGAATATATAGACTGAAAAAACTTGAAGAAGGCGGTATCGGACATTGGAATTGTTCAGATTCCTGACGTAAAGATACATTTTTGGGTCACACCCAAGTAGAAACAGAGGCATTCCTATAGAATTTGCCTAATCATCACCAAGAAAATTGGGGTTAAGAGCCACAGACTTTGATTCCAATTCGGCCAAAGTCTGTGGTAGTCGAGAAGAAACAAATATTAATGTTACAGATTATGAAATATTGCTAAGATCGACTCAATGGTGTATACTAAAAATAGTTTGTACATTAGGCTTTTAAAATTAGTAAATTTTAAACCATATACTATCGAGACAGTTTACCAAAATGCTAAGTCAAAGTCAGTCAAATGCACTAATTATTGCTAGTATGCACCGATCGGGAAGTTCCCTAACAGCAGCTATTTTGCAAAGCGCGGGGGTCTATATTGGTCGTGAGTTATTATCGCCCAATGTAGGAAATATTAAGGGACATTATGAAAATCTTGATTTTTATCATTTTCACATGGCAATTTTGGAGTCTCAAGGAATTAACTCTGCTGGTTGGACATTGCAAGAAAAAATAGATGTAGAGGATAGATTTGTTGAAAAAGCTAAAGCACTTATTAAAAAAAATAGTCTGAGTCAAATTTGGGGATGGAAAGAACCACGCACAACTTTATTTTTAGATTTTTGGGCTGAATTATTACCGGAAGCGAAGTTTATTTTAATCTATCGTTATCCTTGGGAGGTAATAGATTCTCTTTACAGACGTGGGGATCATATATTTCAATCTCAGCCAGATATGGCCATTAAAATATGGTTACACTACAATCAAAAAATATTAAATTGCTATCATCGATTTCCCGATAGATGTCATTTAGCAAGCATGAATAATATTATCGGTGCAACAGATAAATATATTGAGTCAATCAATCAAAAGTTGCAGACTAATTTGATTGATAGTAGTGCAAATATTTATGAACCACCCTTATTACAACAACTGAGTTTAGATAGTTATCGACCTAGTGTGGTTGCCCATTATTTTCCTGAAGCAATACAGATGTATCAGGAGTTGGAAGCTAGGGCGTGGCAACCGCAAGGCGATCCTAGTTTTTCATGGCTGGAAAAGATTAATGCTAATCCTTATAAAATTTGGGCTTTTCAGGACTGGGCGAATATCCGCAAGTTGGAAATAGAGAATAAAGCACTACAACTTCAAATAGATCAATTGCACTCTCAAGTGGATGCTATTCAAGGGGGAAAGGCACTATCTGAGTCTCAACTACACGCTACTCAGGTGGAACTAGAACAATCCCCGTCTCAACTACACGCTACTCAGGTGGAACTAGAACAATCCCAGTCTCAACTGCAACAGACTGAGGATTTATTACCACAATCCCAATCTCTACTGCATCAAACTGAGGATGTTTCAGCCGAATATCAAACTAAAATATCGGAAATAGAATCTTTTTTAGAGCTGTATCAAAGCCAACTCCATCAAACTGAAGAAGTTTTAGAGGAATGTCACACCCAACTAAAACAAGAGCAAACCAAGGTAAGTCAACTTGAGAAGTATCAGCAAACACTGGATCACTTTGTCGATGATTTGCGAAATCAGTTGTATCAAGTTGAGGATGTTTTAATAGAATATAAAACTGAGTTTGAAGAAGTTGAAGTTGTCGCTTTAAACTATCAAGTTCAATATCTGGAATCTCAGACCAAACTGCAAGAATGTCAAGCTAATCTACACGATCATCAATATAAATACTTGGAATCTCAAGCAGAATTACAGAAGTTAAAAGACCTGTTTGAAACTAAATTTTATGCAGAAGAAAAACTAATCGATGAATTGCATCAAGTTGAAGCACTTTTGAGTGAAGATGAAACTCACATTGAAGAAATTGAGGCTATAGCTAGCAACTATCAACATAAATATCTGGAATCTCAGACCCAGATGCAACAGGTTGAGAATGATGCTAAGGAATATCAAGATAGATACCATAAATCTGAAGATGCACTTCATAAATATCAAGCTGAACTAGAACAGCTAAAAGAGCAGTTTCACACTCGAATACAGCAGGTTGAGAATGATGCTAAGGAATATCAAGATAGATACCACAAATCTGAAGATGCACTTCATAAATATAAAACTGAAATCGAACAACTAAAAGAGCAGTTTCACGCTAGCATGAGCGAAGCAGAAACATTAATTGAGGATGTTCAGCAGCAACTGAAGCAAACAGAATCTATTAAAACAGATTATCAGGGTCGTTATGAAGACACTCAATTAGAATTGCAGAAAGTTCGATCGCACTTACATCAAAAGCAAACTGAACTAAAGCGTTATCAATCTGAACACCATCAGTTGATTGAAAAATTAAGTATCATTGATCAGCAAACCAAACAAGATGGGGAAATAATTACCGAAAAACAAGAAATAATTATGCAACTAGAGGCGGTAAGAAATAATATTCAACAACAAGCAGAACAATTAGAGTTACTGTTGCAAGAATACCAAAGTCATATAAACGAGTTACAACAAGCTATAGGAGATTTATTGTCCAGTAAACAGGATGATGCAAATACCTATAAGCAAGAACTCAATAAAATGCAGCAAAATCAGGTAGAAGCTGAAATTGCCTTAGCGAATTCTCAATCTCAGTTAAAAGCCACTCAAGTTGAGATAGAACAACTCATATCTTGGCAAGCTTTTCATGATAGTCAAGTTAGTGAAGGGGGCGTATCTAAGTATAAAACTTTAGTATGGCAAGGGTGGCAAGCCTATAACAGTGGTAATTATGGTCAAATGGCAAACTATTTACAACAGTCTTTATGTCATGCCTCCTTGTCACGGGCACAAGCGATGATAGATTGGGTTGAAAATTTTGGTAGCTTTGCTTCTGCCCAAGGTACTGACCTAGATACCTATTCTTTGACTAACTTACCTGAATGGCAACAGCTAGTTCGCCAAGCAGTGAGATCATCATCTGCTAAACTTAGTATATTAGCAGGAGATAATGGAATCATACCTAAGTAATAGGTCGCCACCATCTACCAGTTCAGAAGTAAAATAGCTTTGTAAATTAATAGAGGTCTCAAATATGGCACTAGATCAAGATGTTTTTGTAGAAGTATTAGATTTTAGTCCTAAACCCAGTCCTGATGATGTGTTATGGGGTTTTAGTATTGATAATCCATTGGTAGGGTATGTCAGTGATGCTGATAACTTACCAGTTACAGGTTGGGTGTTGGCGAAAAAGTCAAAAATAAAAGAAGTCCAAGTTTTGAATGGGAAAAGTTTAGTCCAAGCCATCCCTGTTGACCAAACCCGTTTGGATGTGGTCAAGAATTACCCAGATGCTTCTGATCCTGGAACTACTGGTTTTTCCTCTAGTTTAGCACCTAGCAAACTGGAGTTGACAGAATTGGGATTGTTTGATGGAGAGGGAGAGATAGCTTTAGAAGCGGTCTTATCTAATGGTACTAACGTGGGCTTAGGGACAATTAGAATCAGGAGGAAATTATCTCATGCTGAGTATATGGTCGCATTGGAATCAAAAGTTAACCAAGATATAGAGCGATCGAAATTATTGGTTCAATCTGGTCGGGAAAAGTTAAAAGCATCTCAAATGAAGTTGCAAAAACTTAAAGAAGGTTTGTAGCGAGCTATGAGAGAACAGTGCGATCAGCAAATAGGGGTGAAAGTCCTTCACCCATGTACAAATATTAAGAGTTTTTTGTGCAAGCATTAGTCATTACAACAATTCAAGCACCAACACCAGCGATGTATAAGTACAGAGCTAAAAACTAAAGCTGGCAATGGCTAATAGCATTCTGAGAAGCGATTTCAGTCTGTTCTCTGGATTTAATGTGTTAACTCGACATAGGAGTAATTCTCATGACTGAAAAATACGAAGACTACACAGAAACCAATACAACAGTAAAAAAGAAAATGGATGAAAGTATGGAGAAAGTTTTTTTAGGATATATTGATAAGATTACAGATAAATTAGTTCATGGCTGGGTTTGTAATTCTAAAGACTTTAGCGAAACTTTATTGGTTGAGGTCTATGCTGATAGCGTGAAGATAGGCTGTACCCACGCTAATATTTACAGGGGTGACTTAAAGCATCAGGGCATCGGCAGTGGCAATTACTCGTTTACCTATGAGTTACCATCTGATGTAGCAGGAAAAAATATCTGCGTCAAAGTCTCATCTTACGATTTTGAATTGCCTAAGAGTAAAGGATCGCTAGGCACAGAATTATTACCGACAGTTACCTTAGATGATTTTGTGACACCGCTTAACAAATTTCCAAGAAAGAGTCTACCTCATATTATCAACCACTATATGCCTAATGGTTGCCCTAGTGTTCAGTATTTTTGTGAGCCAACTATACAAGAAGATGAGTCTGCCGATATTCACTTGTGCGGACGGTTGATAACTGCATTTAGGGCATCCACAGCCCAATTTGCCTCTAAAACGGCAACTTCAGGTATGTGGAAAAACATAGGAGATATTTTTCATGGACAGATATATAAAATTCTTGAAAAAGGAAATTCAATGTAACTTGCGAAATATCTTTCTAATGCTTATAGAGAAGAAATAGGTCATGGATTTGCTCATATTTTAACACCTGATATGCAGAATCCAAAATCAGCAATAGGCACAAGGATGGTTGATAATTTAATATCCTTATGCGAAGCATTAGGAGTAATCCAATATGAAAATCCTGAACAAGGAAGGTATGGAATCAATGTTTATGAAAACATTGATCGCGTGGTATCGAAGCTAGAACAGAAGCTAGGTGTTCCAATTGGCAAGCCGAAAGTGTTTGGGTTGCACGGAATTAAAAATGGCGATCGAGTAATAGATATGAGGGCCTCACAACATTTGTGGGCCGCTTGGCGAATGCGTGAAATCGTTGGCTTAAATAAAAATATTTGTGAAATTGGTGGAGGGTTTGGGGGTTGCTGTTATTATTCACATCTTCTGGGAGCGAAGTCATATACAATCATAGACTTACCCATAATTAATGTTGTATCAGCATATTTTTTAATGAAGTGTTTTGGCGAAGAAGCAGTCCAACTTTTTGGAGAAGAAAGTTGTGATAAACCTATAAAAATAATGCCATCTTGTCACTTTATGATGGAGACTAACAACTTCGATCTATGTTTTAATCAAGACTCATTTCCTGAATTACCGATGGGCACTGTAGGGGAGTACCTGTCAAGGATACCAGAAGTTACTCGATCATACTTTTATCATATCAATCAAGAAGGATGTGCTATTACCCATGAAAATTTAGCTCAGTTGAATATAAATAAGATTATGGCGGAGATGTCGAGCTATAAACTATTATATCGCTATCCTAATTGGATACGCAAAGGTTATGTTGAAGAGTTGTATAGTCTTGTGGCATTGTGACTCCCCTAAACCTCTATTAAAGTAAAGGAGTGGAATAGGGTTAAATTTCCATTTTTGGCAGATCATACAAAGGTATTTTATCAAATGTCAGAGTTTTATAAGGCAGAGTCAGTTAGAGGAGTAAGGTGGGATGATCTACTGTAATGAAGTATGATATCTAGGGCAAATACTACTTGCCCATAAATTAAAGTTGACCCTGACAGACTGAGATTAAAAATCCATCATTTCCTTAAAAGATAGACCTTTACGTTGCGCCCTTAACTCTAAACCAAATTGATATAATTCCATATCTTTTTGGTTTAAAGATACAATTTTGCTTATTAATTTGTGATCGGATAGTATTTTTTCCAATCCATCCTTGTATCTAGAGTGTGTAGTTTCGTTGACTTTATCCACTTTAATCTTAGGCCAGTGTAACAAATTACTTAAATCAGTTATATCATCATCAAAAAATTCTTGAATGCCCACAAAGAAATAATCTTTATCTAATTTTATTTTACCAAAACGACAATAGTGATTCAAGACATTTTGCTTACCAGGTAGTTCCGCAAACTGCTCTAAACTTAAGTTATTTTCAAAAATTTCCTTATTAAGTTTATGAGCTGGCTGGTTCAAAACTTCTATGGGCCTCGACATAAGATAATAATAATCGGACACTAACCTAATTATAGGGTTTCTAATCCACATTATTATTTTAGCAGTTGGAAATTTGCCTACAAAGCGAGTTGCTAAGTGACCATGAATAACTTTATGTTTAGGAGTGATTACATCTAAATTTATTAATGACGGTTCATAGTCCCAATAACAATGTTCCTCACCATAAATTTGGGTTAATATGCTAGTAAAAGCAGAACCTGCTGTTTTAGGTATATGAATTGAAACTATTTCTAGTGATAAATTTGATGTTTGTTTCGATGTAGGTGCTAAGGGTTGTTGATAACAGTTTAAGTCTTTTTGTATTTGTTTTAGGTAGGAGCGCGATCTCAATAAATCCGCTTTAAGCCCTTCTAAACAATAATTATTTGATTTGGATGACATATCATTATACATAATAAACCTCTTGCTACTTTTATTAAAATTTTACACTCATTACATCATAAATTAAAAAGTCGATACTCATGCTTTTACCCATATTTCTCTTAATGGATCTCCAAGTGCATAATTTCTATCAGAGTGTTGTGAAAGCAATGGATGATAATAGCGACTATATTCCGGTATTGAAAGGCCAAACTTTTGTAGCAAATCCTGTGGTACTATTGCGGGGCCAGTTATAAGTCGAGGACGATCGGTCTTAGCAGTTGCGAAAGGTGTATATGCCACTGACTTGTTCTCAGAGTAGCTTAAACAAGACAAATAGGTTGCCAGAACACCACCGTCAGTTTCTGGAGGTAAATTAGCTAAAAAAGTTAACAAAAAGTTTTGATCGATCGCCCAAAAAAGTGGGGAAACAGCATCAACACAACGCTGACAGTTAACAGTACCAAAATAACCTGAATCATCCAAGGATCTATTGGTATCTGGTGAACCGATAAAGCCATCAATACCAAAAAATCCCCCAGCCCAAAGCAGATTATTTTCGTTAATGATGCGTCCGCCAGCCAAAACAACATTATCAAAACCATGAATTATACCAGCCATTTCCTGCGCCCATGTAGGGGTGCTTGGATACAATCTGCTGTCTAAGAAAGCAATTACTTCACCCAACAAGATATTGTTTTTTGCTAATACCTGCAAAGCCGAAACAGTAGAATTGGCTTGGATAGTATAAATCGAAATATTTTGAAATACGAAGTTATCTGATTTGAAACCAAGTAACTTTTTGAACGTCTCCATTAAGGCATTGTCTGGAAACACCAAAGCCAGGTTAAAATCAGGATAGACTAAGTTGACAAGATGTGAGTGGAAATATTTAACTATTTGATCTGTGGAAGTGCCAACAGAGATTTCAACAACAATCGTTGCTTTGGGTAAAGCACTGGTTCGGGGTTGGAGACGCCAGATGCCATCATGGTTGAAAAGATCATTGGTAACAACCTCAAAATGAGTTCCCAGTTTAGTAAGGCGCAAATGCTGATTTAGGACATATTGTTGACTTGTAATAGTGTAAGGTTTGGTACCCGTTTCTATAGAAGCAGTTGAGCCGGGATGAATACGCCATGAATACAGAAGCTCTGGCACATGAATTGGCTGATATCCTGCTCTAACAATCCGCAAGAAAGTATCCCAATCGTGACAACCAGCAGCGTTATTATCTTGGTATGCACCCACTTCAATAGCCACACTACGCTTAATCGCACAAACATGAGCAACAAAACAGATATTAGTGAATAGAAGCGCGTCCCAGTCTGGCTTAAGGAAGGGAGATGCAACAGTAGAGTCGATATTAGTCTTGTCTTCGTCAGAATAGAGTGCGGCGGGCCACTGATGTCGATCAATATAAGCTGCCATGATTTTTAGTGCATCAATAGTGAGAAAATCATCAGCATCTACAGGTATAATATAATCACCACTAGCAGCCTTAAATGCAGCACCATATCCACCCATAATACCTTGATTAGTTTCTAACCTAAAGTAATGAACTTTCTCTTGTTGAGAGATTTTCTCTAGCCAAGCTCTGCACTCCGGCAAGTCACTACCATTGTCCACTATAATCCACTCAAAGTTCTGGTATGTTTGCCTTAATATTGTTGCCTCTAGTTCACAGAGATACCGTTGCTTGACATTATAAACACTTAAAACAAGAGAAAATTTTATATCCTCATTAGAGAGCTTTATTTGATGATTGCGAGTCACTAAGCGTTGAATTTTCCAAGAAATGTAGTCAAATTCATTCTTCTCTCGTTTTTGGGGAAAGTTTTTTTCATAGAAGGGAGAACTATGTCGAAAATTCGGATTATAAAAAGGATCGCTAGGATAGCCCCAAAGCAATGTAAATTGCTCCAACTCCCATAAATTAGTACCTGATTTTGACTGACCTTCAAAATGAAACCACTCTATTGAAGGTTCAATAACAATACGCAACCCCATCTGGCGCAATTTGAAACAGAATTCCACATCATTATAGTTCAATAGCAACTCTTCATTAAACCCGCCCACGCTTAAATAAACATCTCGTCGGGTTAAAAGGCAAGCACCAGTTGTGGCAACAGCATTATGCGTAAGTTGCAACATTGCTTGTGGCCCGTTAGTTAGGGGATGCTCGCCAATCATACTGTGAGTCGGGCCACTATCACTCCAAAGAACACCAATATGTTGTAAAGTGCAATTTTCAAATAACAATTTAACACCTACAGCACCAACTTTGTTGAGACTAGCTAATCCCAACATCTCGAAAAGAAAATTAGGTGTTATGGCTTGAGTATCATCATTTAGCAATAATATGAATTCACCTTTGGCAGCTTTTACGCCTAAATTTATTTTTTCTGCCAGATTGAATTGTGAGGATTGATAATTGACGAGGTGAATATTTTTGATATTATTTAAAAATTGCCGCGTAGCTTGAGACAAATCACCATTTTCAATTACAATAAACTCATAATTGTTATATCCAGCATAATCAATAACACTCTGAATGCAATTGCAGAGCAAATCAATGCTCCGACCGCCAATCATAGCACTGCGACCAGCCGTTGGGATCACTATACTTACGAGTGGTTGACTTTCAGGAGGTGCGTAGATTATTCTCCAATTACCAGCGCTTAAACGGCTGACAACCTGACCAGATAGCTTCTGCTTCTCAAGGTAACTCATTAGTGCTTGCTTTTGAAGTTCAACAGCATCTGGTTTATTGGCAAGAGATTGAGCCGTTGATGTATTGGTTGCACGCCAATGATATAAAATTTTGGGAATGTGGTGGAATCGGTCAGTTATAGCAGAAACTCGTAGGGCTAAATCATAGTCCTGGGTACCATCAAATGCAGAACGAAAGCTGCCGGCAAGACCTATTATTGTGGCACGGTAAACGGTAAAATGACCGATATACATGGTGCTAGTTAATAAATCTGGCGACCATCCGGGCTTGAAAGTTTGATCGAAGCTCTCACCATGAACTGAGAACTTGTCCTCATCACTATAAATAACATCTAGGTTCGGGTCGTTATTGAGCGCACAGGCTATCTCTAGCAAAGCGTCCGGGGTAATCTCGTCATCGTGATCTAGTAGTCCAATAAATTCGCCAGTCGCTAGTTGTAAAGCTGTGCGTGAGGCAGCAGAGATACCGCTATTTTGAGATAAAAAAGTTGCTTTAATTCGACTGTCTTGCTTCTCATAACTAAGCAGAACATCCCGTACATATACGGCATTTGAACCATCATCGACCAGGCATAATTCCCAATGGGGATAAATTTGCTTTTTAACAGACTCAATACATAGTTCAAGAAACTCGCGCTCTGGATTAAAAACAGGAACTATGATAGAAATTATTGGTTTGTATGTTAGCTGAGCGAGTCTGTGTAAGCTGGCAGGTATATCAATATTATCAATCCAAATTTGCTTTTTCTGCTCCAGTTCAATTTGAATCGATTTTAGACGGGAAGTTCCTTCAGCCCAACCATGAAGAAGAAAATGCTCATATCCAGATTTGTAAATACCGCGAATGACGACATCGCTCACATCAGGATTTTCTCTAAGATAAACAGCCTCAATATAACCTGGTATTCGCTTACGCACACCTTGTATATCTTCGGAAGATCCATATTCTAGCCAATGATCGAAACCTGATTTGAAGGTTCCCTTATTTACGCCTTCTGCAACATCTGTGTGAAACTGCAAGTATAACTTTTCACAAAATGTAGATTGTTTTAATTCACAATCTTTGGGTTCATACAAGGAATTGACTACCTCGATTTCTTGTTTTCCCAGAGCTTCTGCTAAATGTTGTTTGACTACTTCAGAGTTAGGACTGATTTCCCAAGCTTTGCGGTAAGCCAAGATCGCCTCATCGCACCGTCCCAACTGATACAAAGCAAACCCCAAATGATCCTGAGCCTCCAACGAATTCGGATCGCACTCAACCGACTTGCGATAAGATCCTACAGCTTGCTCCCACTTTTGCAGTCTAGCCAAAGCATCGCCCAAATGCTGGTAAATCACTGCCGCATTCGGTACGATATCTAGCGCTTTGCGATAAGATACGATCGCCTCCTCCCAGCGCTGCACGATCGACAAAGTATGCCCCAAATAGTGATGAACGATCGCCGAACTTGGATCTAACTCAGCAGCTTTCGAGTAAAATGCGATCGCCTCCTCCCATTGACCCTGTGCCGATAAAGCCGTTCCCAACTTATAGTAAAGCCAATGAAAATCTGGTTTTAACTGAAGCGCCTTTCGGTAATAGCTCACGGCTTCTGCAAACTCATTCTTATTCTGGAAAGCCTCTGCCAACTTCAGGTACAAATCTCCCTCGCCTGGATTTAGCTCGATCGCCCTTCGCAAGCAATCCATCCCTTCATCAACCCGTCCCAATCTTGCCAAAGCCTCCCACAAATTTTGGTAAGGCAAAGCCGATTCCGAGTCAAGCTCGATCGCCTGACGCAAACAACTTACAGATTCATCCAGTTGACCTTGCAAGCACAAAGCCTGACCCAAACTATTATAAAACTCATAAAAATCTGGATAAATTTCCACAGCTTTGCGATACGCAGCCACGGCCTCATTTATATTTCCATGGTGTACCAAAACCTCCCCTAAATTATGCCAAGACCAGGCCGAATTCTGGTTGAGTTCGCAGGCTTTGCGGTAACTTTTTTCCGCCCCATCCCACTGCCCCAATTTCGCCAAAACTTCACCCAAATTGTGGTGATACCAGGAAAAATCAGGGTTGATTTCAGTACACCGCTGGTAGGCTGCTGCGGCTTCCTCAAATTTATCAGACTGTTTCAGGAGGTTGCCTCTATGAAAATAATTAGAAGCAGTTTCTTCGTGGACTTGTAATGAGTTATTCATAATTTTGTACCGTAGATTTGATTTTTTCTCTTCTTGGTCGAGGCTGGGTTTAATAAGTAAGTTGTGAGTATGCGATCCTCGGTACTACCTAGTCCTCTCGATCCCCCCTAGCCCCCCTTAAGAAGGGGGGGACAAGATTACTCAAAGTCCCCCTTCTTAAGGGGGATTTAGGGGATCTCCGGGTTTGTTCAAAGTTTGAAAACACGTCCTAGTCCCCTCGATCCCCCGTAGCCCTGCCTTAACAAGGGGGGGACAAGAGTGTTGAAAGTCTTTCTTCTTGAATCTGAGTCACAATCCTCTCGATTTCCCCTAGCGACCCTTAACAAGGGGAAAGAGCGTTCAAAGTCCCCCTTCTTAAGGGGAATTTAGGGGGAGCTAGACTTCGATACAAACCAGAGATACAGAGGGATTTAGGATTAAGTTTACACCCTAAAGTCATGATGTTCCTAATTCGTCGGCCGCCAATTCTCGTCCTCCAATCTAATGCCGCTGTCTTGACACGCTCTAGTTAAATGAGGGCTGTAGTAAGGGTCATTGTCAATATATTTTTGCCACCTGCTTTCCATCAGATTCGATTCCTTTTTCAGGCGCTGTTTCTTTTCTGGCGAGTCCTCGTAACCGCGACTTTTTGATTCGTGGTGGTAGAGAACTACGTGAGGCAGGTAAATATTTCGATACCCTTTTTCTAGCATTTTCAAACACAGATCGACATCATTGTACGCCACTGTTAGCTCTTCGTCAAACCCCCCAACACTTTCAAATACTTCGCGGCGGCACATTAAACACGCAGCGGTGACTGCTGAAACATTGTTCATGCCTACCACATTCCCGAAATACCCCGGTATCGATCGCGGCATATGATAATAACTGTGACCGGCAACTCCACCGCCGAGTCCCATCACCACTCCCGCGTGTTGAATCTTGTTGTCCGAATATATCAACAAATTGCCCACAGCCCCGATCGAGCTTCTTTGAGCTTGCTCAACCATGGCGTCAATCCAATCGGGAGTAATTACCTCTGTATCGTTATTCAAAAACAGTAAGTAATCTCCCTCAGCTTTGCTAGCAGCGTAGTTGTTAATCTTCGAGAAATTAAAGGGAATATCTAGGTGATAACTTTTAAACCTTGCTGATTCCAAGGCTTGCCATTTAGCCAGAATTTCCGCCGTGTGTTTCTCCTTGCTGCCGTTGTCGATGACGATAACTTCGTAATTTGGGTAAACGCTCTTAGTAAAGATCGACTCCAAGCAGGTATTCAACACATCGCCTAAATCCTTAGTTGGAATAATGATGCTTACCCGCTTGTAATCGGCAATCTTGTAACGGGCTATAAAGTGTCCCAAAAATTCAGGAACCCCTTCAATCCTTCCCGGTTCGCCTCGGCGCTCGATCGCCTCTTGCAAAGCTTTTTGCCCTGCATCATAGGCATAGGGTTTAGCATCTACACCGCCAGCAGCCGAACCCGCGTGCATTCTCCAGTGATAGAGAATTTTAGGGATGTGAAAGATTTTGTCAGTTTTTTCTGTAAACCTCAGAACCAGATCGTAATCTTGAGCTCCTTCAAAACCTACTCTAAAACCACCGATTTCATTGATTAGCTTTCGTCTGTAAGTACCCAAATGACAAGTGTACATCCGAGACAAGAATGAATCGGGACTCCATTCAGCCTTGAAGAAAGGATTTATCAGTTCCTTATCCTGGTAAATCTTATCTTCATCGGAATAAATCATGTCCGCTTCCGGGTGCCGGTTCAGCAACAGCACCACTTCATACAAAGCTTCCGGTGTCAGCGTGTCGTCGTGGTCTAATAGAGATATAAATTCACCAGTCGCCAATTCCAAAGCAGAATTAGAACAGTGAGAAATATGACCGTTCTTAGTTCTGTAAGCTACTTTGATTCGGCTATCTCTGGCTGCATATGCTTGCAAAGTTTGCTTGACATGAGGTGCCGTTGATGCGTCGTCAGCAATGCACAATTCCCAATAAGGATATATCTGATTGAGAACTGATTCTATTGCCTCCTGCAAATAATTTTCTGGTGTATTGTAAGCCGGCATGACGATGCTAATCAGCGGCTTGTAGTTGAAGATTTCTAATGTTTCCGCCATCTTCCGCAAGTCAGATTCTCTGGGACTGTGCTTGGCGCGCCACTTAGTGTAAGCAGGATCTTGACCTAGGAATAGGGAATCTCGCAAATTTTGATAATCTAAACCAAAGAGTTTCGGATCGAGTTTACTCGCTATCTGATACTCTTCCAAAGCTTCGGAAAGCTTATCTTGTTTAGCTAAAGTTTTTGCTAAATTGTAGTGAGACCAGCCAAAGTTCGGATCGACTTCGAGCGCTTTTCGATAACTTACTACCGCTTCATCAAACCGATTCTCTTGTTGAAATACATCGCCTAAGTTGTGGTACGACCAAACAAAACTTGGATTGAGTTCTGTTGCTTTCCGATAGCTTGCAATAGCCTCATCTAATTTACCCAGCAATCTCAGAGTATCGCCTAAATTGTGGTAAGTGCCAAAGTAATGGGGATTAATGCCGATCGCCTTACGGTAGGCGGCCACCGCCTCCTTAAATTTACCTTCTTGTCCCAGAGACTCCCCTAATTCGTGGTATTCCGCAGCTACTCCAGGGTTTTGCTCGATCACACTTCCAGAATTTGCGTTAACAGCGCGATCGCCCGCCGTCGCCCTAACTACACCCTTTTTTTTTAACACATCTTCCAAACCCGCAGAAATAGCCCGATCGTCAGGCCGAATCTGCAACGCCATCTGATAAAAGACGATCGCCCCATCAACCCAATTCTGCCGCACCAAAGCATTCGCCAACTCCACATAAAGCCCCGCATCACTCGGCGCAATCTCCAAAGCTTTGTGATAAAGTTGCACATCATCAGGATTCTCTGCGATCGCCCTTCGATACAAACCCATCGCATCCTGCAAATCCCACTGCGATCGCATCCTCAAAGCATCAGCCAACTTCTGCGAAATCCAAGGCAAATCCGGCTGAATTTCCACAGCACAGCGATAAGAGGCGATCGACTCATCCCACCGTTCCAACTTCTCAAAAGCCGTCCCCATGTTGTAATAAGTCCACGCAAAATCGCGATTCAACTCGGCCGCGCGCCGGTAAACAGCAACCGCATCCTCCCACCGTTCCATTTCCAACAGCACATCACCCAACTTGCTGTGGGACCAGAAAAAACTCGGATTCAGTTCATTAGCCCGCTGATACGCAGCCACAGCCTCATCCCAGCGTTCCAAATTCACCAAAGCTTCGGCTAAATTGTTGTGCGCCCAAAAATGGTCAGGATTAAGTTCGATCGACCTTCGGTAAGCCGCAATCGCCTCATCCCACCGTTCCAACTTAACCAGCGCATCGGCCAAATAATTGTGAGACCAACTAAAATCAGGATTTAATTCTGTTGCTTTCCGGTAAGAATTTACAGCTTCTTCCCACCGTTCCAACTTCAGCAACACATCGGCTAAATTGTTATGAGACCAGCTAAAATCAGGATTTAATTCGATCGCCTTCCGATAAGCATCAACAGACTCATCCCACCGTTCCAACTTCACCAAACACTCAGCTAAATTGTTGTGTTCGGGATTACTTCTAATAGCATTTTTGTAAGCATCTACCGCCGCTTCCCACTGTTCTTGACCCTTGAGAATTTCCCCCAATTCGTGATAAGCAGCACCTGCATTTGGGTTCAACTCAACAGCGCGTCGGTAACAATCAATGCCCTGATTTACCTTACCTTGCTCGCTCAAAGTTTTAGCTAAACTTTCCAAATCCTCAGCGGTGCCAGACTTAGGATCGATCGCAAAAGCTCGATACGAACACTCGGCCGCCGCCTCCGACTTCCCTAACTGCGTCAACAGCT